>JANMMH010000414.1:0-3546 GCA_031373055.1 Rubrivivax sp.
GGCTGCCACGCATCTGGCGACGCGATCAATTCGCGGTAGACGCTCGCGAGGTCGCCGCCGGTGCGCGCAAAGGTCTCGGCCAGGCGCTGAACCAATGCTTGTGGCGGATCGTCCGCAACGAAGTGACGTGCGAGCTTGCGCGCGACGTGCAGCGCGGTGGCCGGCGCCGCGACCAGGTCGTGAATCACAGCGCTGGCCTGCGCTTCGCCCGCATCGGAATAGGACTTGCCGAGGACGGTGCGTGCGCCGGGCTCGTGCAACGCCGGGACAAAACGGAAGGTGGCGCCGCCCGTGGTTCCGCCGGGGGTTGTGCCGGTCGTTCCTCCATCACCGGGCAGTGTCCAGCCGGTGAGCGCGCGCGCGAACTCCTTTACGTCCTCCTGCGTGTAGCCGCTGCGCACACCCAGCGTGTGCAGCTCGAGGATTTCGCGTGCGAGGTTCTCGTTGAGGCCCCGGCCGCGCGAGCCCATCATGCTGGCCGGGCCTGTCGACTGCGCCTGGTCGAGGTACAGCAGCATCGCCGGGTGCCGCACGACCGCCAGCAGCAGGTCCTCGAATCGGCCCAGCATATGGGGTCGGATCGCATCGGCCTCGAAGCTTCCGGCCAAACCCACGATCAGCAGCTTGTCGACGGACACCGCGAAGTGGTTGGACCAGAAATGCACCAGCCGCTCGACGAAAGGCGTGGCCGTCTGCAGCGCGCTGGTGGTGCGCGCGCCCACTGCGGCCTGGTACTCCCTGCTGCCTTCGCGCAGGTAGCCCTCGCGGATCCCGCTGCGCTGACCCTCGGGCGCCTGCCGCACGGAGCGCTGCATGTTGTTCCAGACGTCGACGAGTGCAGGCGTGCGCGGCAGCGCCTTCCAGGCCGCCGGCAGCGGCTCGTAGGCATCTAACTGCGCGAGCAGCCAGCGCTGCGGGTCGGCCGGTGGCGCGTCGTCAGGTCGGGCGCCGAGGCCGAAGCGGTTCAGGGCAAGGGCGGGAGAAGTCATGACCGTGATCTTCCCAGCGAACGCGGCGAGAACGGTGTCCGGCAGGTCGCGAATGTGTAAAGCGACAGATCAGGCCGCGGCCCATCCCAGGGTGGCGCGAAGACCGCCCCCCGCACGGTTGCTGATCAGCAGCGGGCCGCCGTCAGCCGCTCGCCAACGCCTCGTCCAGCACCTCCACCCAATGCCGCACCGGCGTCGTGGTGCCGCTTTGCAGATGCTGGATGCAGCCGATGTTCGCCGAGATGATGGTGTCGGCGGCGATGGGTGCCAGGTTGCCTAGCTTGCGGTCGCGCAGCTGGGTCGCGAGCTCGGGCTGCAAGACCGAGTAGGTGCCGGCTGAGCCGCAGCACAGGTGGCTCTCGACGGGCGCGATCTGCACGTCGAAGCCCAAGGCGCCCAGGTGCGTTTCGACGCCGCCGCGCAGCTGCTGGCCGTGTTGCAAGGTGCACGGTGGGTGGAACGCCAGCTTGGCGCGGGCAGTCTTGCTGAGCTTGGGTTTGAGTCGCGGCATGAGTGCAGGCACCAGCTCAGGCAGCAGCTCACTCAAGTCCCGTGTCAGCGCACTAATACGGTTAGCTTTTTGCGCATAGTCCGTGTCATGCGCCAGCGCGTGGCCGTAGTCTTTGACGGCGACGCCGCAGCCCGACGCGTTCATGACGATGGCTTCCACACGGCCTTGGGTCGTCAGGCCTTCGACCAGCGGCCACCAGGCGTCGATGTTGCGACGCATGTCGCGCAAGCCGCCGTCGATGTCGTTCAGGTGCGTGCGGATGGCGCCGCAGCAGCCGGCGTCGCTGGCCACCAGGGTCTGGATGCCGGCGGCGTCGAGCACGCGCGCCGTGGCGCTGTTGATGCCCGGCATCATGGCCGGCTGCACGCAGCCCAAGAGCATGAGCACCTTGCGCTTGTGCGTGCGCTGCGGCCACTGGTGGGCGCGCGCGCCAGCCTTGGCCGGCACCTTGTGCTTGAGCGCGGCGGGCAAGAGTGGGCGCACGAGCTGGCCGAGTTTCATGGCCGGGCCGAAGAGCGGCGAGGTCAGGCCGTTCTTCAATGCGCCGCGCATCAGGCGCTCACCCAGCGGGCGCTCCACGCGCTCGTCAACGAGTTTGCGGCCGATGTCGACCAGGTGGCCGTACTGCACGCCGCTGGGGCAGGTGGTCTCGCAGTTGCGGCAGGTCAGGCAGCGGTCCAGGTGCAGCTGCGTCTTGCGCGTGACCTCGGCGCCTTCGAGCATCTGCTTCATCAAATAGATGCGGCCGCGTGGGCCGTCGAGCTCGTCGCCTAACAGCTGATAGGTGGGGCAGGTGGCGGTGCAAAAGCCGCAGTGCACGCATTTGCGCAGGATCGCCTCGGCGGCCTCACCGTCGCGTGTGCCCTTGAACTCGGGGCTGAGGTTGGTTTGCAAGTCAGCTCAATTCGTAGGTTAGCACCCAGTAGTGGGTGTGTTGGGTCCACCGCGGCTGGGTCGCGCGCGGGCCCAGCATGGCGAAGGCTTGCTCGGGTGTCGGGAAGTTCTTCAGCACCTCGTGCACGCTGCCGTCGTCAAGCGTGCGGTTCTGGGAGGTGTTGCCCTGGGCGTCGGTGCGCGTGAGCGGTGTGCTGCTGGTCTGCACGAAGCTGTTGTCGAGCATCACCACGCGCGCGCCGCTCTCTAGGTGCTGGTGCAGCAGCGCCAGCCACGTGGGCAAGCGCGCGAGCGGCACATGGCTCCACCAGCAGCCGGTGAATGCGGCATTGAAGGTCTGCCCTTGCAGCTCGGCCAGGCTGTAGGCGTCGACGGTGGCGAAGCTCACCTTGCCGGCGGGTAGCAGCTTGGCCTGCGCGATCGCCATCGTCTCGGGGTTGATGTCGGTGGCCAGCCATGAGGCGCAATCACGCGCGCCGTGGGGTGTCCACCAACCGGTGCCGCAGGCGACTTCAAGCACACTCCGGCCGGTGAAGGGCTCGGCCAACCAGGCTTCCATCGCGCGCAGGTCGCTCTGGCGTTCGGGCTTCGCGTACACGCGCTCGTAATAGCTGGCGCGCTGCACGTAGTAGGCGCTCATTCCTTCAATGGCGGCATCGATGCTGGCGCTGTGGTCCATCACAACCCAGGGTAGAGCCGGCCGATGTTGAAGATACCTTCGGGGTCGAAGGCCGCTTTGAGCTCACGGTGATAACGCTCAAGCGGCGCTGACAGCGGCGCGAAGGCCGGCGCGCTGCGCTCCAGCGACATGAAGCGTGTGGCGTGGCCGCCCACGGCCGCCGCGGCTTCGCGGATCGGCGCGGCGGGTGCTGCGGTGCACAGCCAGCGCTGCGCGCCGCCCCACTCCACCAGCTGCTCGCCCGACAAGGCCAGCACCGGCGCGGTTTGCGGCAGTGACAAGCGCCACAGCGTCGCGCCGCCGGCCACGGCCTTCTTGGCACCGGCGAAGAACTCGTCGCTCTGGTCGCGCATGCCGCGCCAGAACATCGCTGCCAGTTCGGGTTCGATGACCTCACCACCCAGCCGGGCGGTGGCCGACTGCACGGCGGCGCTGGCACCGGCCAGGCGCAGCACCAGCGCGCCTTCCCACCA
>JANMMH010000444.1:0-7237 GCA_031373055.1 Rubrivivax sp.
CGACGTCTGCCACGGCTGCCGCCGCTGCGTGAGCCTGTGCCAAAGTTTCCCCACGCTCTTCGACCTGGTCGACGCCACGGCAGATGGTGAAGTGCACGGCGTCAAGAAAAAGGCCTACTGGAACGTCGTCGACCAGTGCTACTTGTGCGACCTGTGCTACATGACCAAGTGCCCGTACACGCCGCCGCACCCATGGAACCTGGACTTCCCGCACCTCATGCTGCGCGCCAAGGCCATCAAGCATCAAAACGGCCACGTGCAGGCGAAAGAAAAGCTGCTCGCCAGCACCGACGTGCATGGCCTGTTCGCCGGCATCCCGATCGTGGTCGACATCGTCAACGCGGTGAACAAGACCAAGCCCATGCGCAAGCTGATGGACGCGCAGCTCGGCGTGCACCCCGACGCCTGGCTGCCAGGGCTGGCCGACCAGCGCTTCCGCTGGGGCCGCGCCATGAACAGCCAAGGCATCGTGGCGGTCAACGGCCAGCGCACGCCGGGCAAGGTGGCGATCTTTGCGACCTGCTTCGTCAACTACAACGAGCCCGGCATTGGCGAAGATCTCATCAAGGTGCTGGAGCACAACGACATCGCCTACGAGATCGTCGAGAAGGAGCAGTGCTGCGGCATGCCCAAGCTGGAGCTGGGTGACTTGAAAGCCGTGGAGCAGGCCAAACTTGCCAACATCCCCGTGCTGGCCAAGTACGCGCGCGAAGGCTGGGCCATCGTCTCGGCCATCCCCAGCTGCACCTTGATGTTCAAGCAAGAGCTGCCGCTGATGTTCCCCGACTGCACCGACACGCAGGCCGTCAAAGAGGCCATGTTCGACCCCTTCGAGTACCTGGTGGCGCGCCACAAAGACGGCCTCTTGAAGACCGACTTCAGCACGGCACTCGGCCGGGTGAGTTACCACATCCCCTGCCACGGCCGCGTGCAAAACATCGGCAAGAAAACCGAAGAGATGTTCAAGCTGATCGGAGCGAAGGTCGAGCTCAAGCTCAACACCGTGGAGCGCTGCTCGGGCCACGCCGGCACCTATGGCGTGAAGACGCCCACCCACCCGGTGGCCATGAAGATCGGCAAGCCCGTGTTCAAGGCCATGGCCAAGGACGAGCCCGATTTCATCAGCAGCGACTGCGCGCTGGCCGGCCACCACATCGAACAAGGCATGGCTGCGAATGGCACACCCGCCAAGGGCCGCCAGCACCCACTGAGCCTGGTACGCATGGCCTACGGCTTGAAGTGACTAACAAGGAAGATGAGATGACCGTCATGAGCATTCAACGCGACAACCTGCTGACGCTGGAGGCCTACGCCAAGATCCGCAAGAGCTCCAAGCCCGAAGCGATTGCCCACCGCCGCCTGCGCAGCGTGCAACTCGGCGAGCACGTCAACGTGCAGTTCGAAGACGAGCACACGGTGCGCCGGCAGATTCAGGAGATGCTTTTCATCGAAAAGATCTTCGACGACGACGGCATCCAGAGCGAGATCGACGCCTACGCCAGCCTCGTGCCCGACGGCCACAACTGGAAGGGCACCATGCTCATCGAGTACCCCGACCCGCACGAGCGAAAGCGCGAGCTGGCGCGGCTGATCGGTGTCGAAGACCGGCTCTTCGTCGAGGTGGAAGGCCACGCACGCAGCTACGCCATCGCCGACGAAGACCTGGACCGCGAGAACGCCGAGAAAACCTCCGCCGTGCACTTCGTGCGCTTCGAATTCAACGCCGCGCAACGCGAGGCCATCCGCGCCGGCGCGGCGGTGAAGCTGGGTTGCGACCACACGAACTACCCCGCGCATGTGAACATCAGCGCCGAGACGCTGGCCAGCCTGGCTGGCGACATCCGCGCTTGAAACCAGATTGAAGGGCTCACCATGATCACCGTCCACCACCTCAACGAGTCGCGCTCGCAGCGTGTACTTTGGTTGTTAGAAGAGCTTGAGCTGCCCTACGACATTCGCCACTACGCGCGCGACGCCACCACGCGGCTGGCGCCGCCCGAGCTCAAAGACGTGCACCCGCTGGGCAAGTCGCCGGTGCTTGAAGACGACGGCGTGACCATCATCGAATCAGGCGCCATCGTCGATTACCTCATCCGCAAACACGGTGCTGGGCGCTTGCAGCCGGCCATCAACACGCCGGCCTATGAGACCTACAACCAGTGGCTGCACTACGCAGAAGGCTCGGCCATGCTGCCGCTCTTGCTCAAGCTCTACGTCGGCCGCTTGGGCGACGCCGGCGCACCACTCGCGCCGCGCATCAATGGCGAGCTGGCCAACCACCTGGGCTATGTCGACCGCGCGCTGCAAGGCCGCGACTGGCTGGTGGGCGACGCGCTGAGCGGCGCCGACGTGCAGATGAGTTTCGTCGGCGAAGCCGCGCGTGGCCTGCGCAAAAGCTACCCGGCGATGGACGCCTGGGTGCGCCGATTCCAGCAGCGTCCGGCCTACCGGCGCGCGTTGGAGCGTGGTGGGCCGTATTCGATGGCCGATTGAGGCGCGCGGCGGCGCCTCAAGGCTTGAGCGACATCAGCCAGCTCAGCACATCGGCCTTTTCGGCGGCGCTGCAATCGCGCTCAAAAACCTCTTTGCAGTTGAGTCGGAAGTAGCGCTCCACCTTGTCCGCGTCGGTGAAGCGCGCGGAGTTGAAAGCCGGGGCCAGCGCCGCGATGGGTTTGTCGCTGAGGGGATGCGTGCTCGTCTTCGTCGGCACGTTGGTATGGCAGGACGCGCAGCTCAGCTTCAAGCCTTGCTTGGAAGCTGTGGTGAAGAGCGTCTGGCCGCGCTCGGGGCGTGGTGGCGTGCCAGCTTGTGCTTGGTAGCCAGCCAACAACTCGGCGGGTGTGGCCGCGTGTGTCGCGCCGATCATGCCCATGCCAAGCATGCCGAAGATCACGCCAAGGATCGAAGAGGCAAGGGTGCGGTTGAAGCGATGCATGGCAACTCCGAGCAGTCGGGCTTGCCATTGCACGCCCGGGCCAGCGCGGCGACCTTGTTCCGCCTCAAGCTTTGGCTACGCCGCGCGCTACAAGACCTCGCTCGCCGCGAAGTCCAGCTCGACCTTCGCCCCGTTGGGGTCGAAGCTGAAGAGCTGCCAGGTGCCCGAGCCGACTTGCTGGCGCAGGTCGTACTTCACCTGCTCGGCATCAAAGCGCGCTTTGACCGCGCGCAAATCGCTGGCCGTGAAGGCCATGTGGTCGATCACGCCGGTGCGGGTGCTGGGCATGGGGCGGTCCCAGTAGATGTGCAGGATGGCCTGTTCGCTGCCGGGTGCATACAGCCACGCGCCGGGGAAGCCGAGCTCGGGGCGGTGGCCCTCTTTGAAGCCGAGCAGCCCGACGTAGAAGCCAAGCGTTTTGTCGCGGTCTTCGGCCGCGATGGTGAAGTGGTTCATGCCGTGGATCATGCGCTTACCTCATTTGTTAGGCATCGAGTCGTTAGACACCAATCAGCTGGCCACCGTCGACCGTGATGGTTTGGCCGGTGATCCAGCGCGCGTGGCTGGACGCCAGGAAGATGGCCACTTCGGCAATCTCTTCAGGCGTGCCCAGGCGGCCGAACGGGATGCTTTGCAGTACGCGCGTGTACAGCGCATCGCCCGCCAGGCGGCGCTGCTCCCAGGTGCCGCCGGGGAATTCCACCGAGCCCGGCGCGATGCCGTTCACGCGCACGCCCTGGCGCGCCAGCATCGCCGCCTGGCTGGCGGTGTAGTGCATCAACGCGGCCTTCACCGCGCCGTAGGCGGGCGCGCGCACGCTCGCGCGGTGGCCCGAAATCGAGCTGATGTTGAGGATGCTGGCGCCCGGCGCGGCTTTGAGAAAAGGCAGCGCTGCATGTAATGCGCGCACCACCGCCATCAGGTCCACCGCCATGCCGGCTTCCCACGCCGCTTCGTCGTCGCCCATGCCGAAACCCGAGGCGTTGTTGACCAGAACATCCACGCCACCGAGTGCCACCGCTGCCTTCTTAACGTAGGCCGTGACCGCCGCGCCGTCGGCCAGGTCGCACAACGCCGAGTGCGCGCGCGCGCCGGAGTCGCTGATGTCGTCGTGCGCACTTTGCAGCGCGGCCTCGCCGCGCGCGCAGATCGACACCGCCGCACCCTGGCGCGCGAAGGCCAGCGCGATGGCGCGGCCAATGCCTTTGCTGGCGCCTGTGACGATGATGCGTTTGCCTTTGAAGTCGAGGGACATGAGGGTGCTCCTGGGTTCGCTCAACGCGGTGGGCCGCCAGCTGCGACTGGCGCGGTCACTGTGTCAGGCGTGCGGGCATTCTGCCGCGCGGTGACCGGTCGTTACAACGGTGTTGAACCCGCCGCCCGTTGGCGCAGCGCCATCAAGGCGTCGATGGCCACGCGCACGCGCGCCGGCAGCAACCGCCCCGACGGATAGACCAGCTGGATCGGCATCGGCTCGGGCCGGCAGCTGGGCAGCACCTCGACCAGCTCGCCGCGCGCCAACTCGCCCAGCACCAGCAGGTCGGGCAGCTGGCACAGGCCCAGGCCGAGCTTGAGCACGTCGACCAGGCTCTCGGTGTCGTTCACGCGCACATGCGGCTGCGGTTGCAGCTCGACGGCCGTGCCGCGCTGACGGAATTGCCAGGGCCGGTCACGCCCACTGGTGGGCATGCGAAACACCACCGCAGCGTGCGCTGCCAGCTCGTCAATGCGGCGCGGCGTGCCATGCGCCGCCAAGTAGGCGGGGCTGGCGCACAGCACGAGGTTTTGCGCGTCGACGCGCCGCGCCACCAGCGTCGAGTCTTCAAGCCGGCCGATGCGCACGGCGAGGTCGATGCCGTCGCGCACCAGGTCGGCGTTGATGTCGCGCAGGCGCAGGTCCAGGCGCAGGCCGCTGTGCCGGCGCACCAGCGCGGCCAGCAGCGGCATGACAAAGCGCTTGCCGTAGTACACAGGCAGGTCGATGCGCAACGTGCCCGTGGGCTGCGCGCGTGTGCCCGAGGCCTCGGCCTGCAGGTCTTCCACCTCGGCCAGCACACGCTGGCAGCGCTGGAACAGTCGCTCGCCGTCGGGAGTGAGCGTCACTTGCCGCGTGGTGCGGTGAAAGAGCTTCACACCGAGGTTGGCCTCCAGGCGCAGTACGGCCTTGGCCAAGGTCGACGGGGCACAGCCCTGCGCACGCGCGGCCGCCGCAAAGTTGCCGTGCTTGGCGGTGTCGGCAAAGGCGATGAACTGTTGCAGGCCTTGCATGGGCGCTCCGGCATTGAGGCACAGATGTCGGCAATGTTATGACGCTTGAGGCTCTTTCGGAATTGCCGCGTTGCTTCGACACTGTGGCCATCGCAGCCGGACACCTTGCTTGAAGGGGCCGCGATAACGCAGAAATCGACAACCCAACGTTTAGGAGTTAGCCATGAACGTGATCGAACAAGCTCGCCCTGTGGCCACGCCCATTCCGGGCATTGCCCACGCCACCTGGGCCAACGCCGCGCAAGGCCTTACGCAACTCTCGGTCTGGCGCCAGACCCTGGCCCCGGGCGCGGCCACGCCACCCCACCGCCACGACTGTGACGAGGTCGTGTTGTGCCTGTCCGGCCTTGGCGAAGTGCACCTCGACGGCCGTGCGCAGCGCTTCAGCGACGAGACCACCGTGGTCTTGCCCAAAGGCAGCATGCACCAGCTCTTCAACGTCGGCACGCAGCCGCTGGAATTGGTGGGCATCTTCGCCACCACGCCCGTGGCGGCCTACCTGCCCGATGGCGAAGCCATCGAGCTGCCTTGGGCTAGTTGAAAACGCCGCCCTGCGCGCGTCAGCTCACACGCCGCGGCGCAACACGAACCAGAGCGCCAGGCCGATGCAGGCGGCCACCAGCAGCCAGTTGCTCAACTGGCCGGCACCATGCGGCACTTCGCCTGGCGCGAGGTCGCTGTGCCCAGGTGGGTGGGGCGCTTGGTCGGGTGCGTGCTTGGCGTGGCCGGCGAGCTGCTTCTGCACCGCGTCGATGATGTCCTTGGCCTCTTTCAAACCCATGCCCGGCTGCTGGCGCAGCAGCTTCACGGCTTCGAGGTAGCGGCCTTGTTGCAAGGCCTGCATGACGTCGCTGCCCAAGGCGTGCAGCTTGGGCTGCGCAGCGGGGCTTGGGTGCGGCTGGGTCATGGTGGGCTCCTCGCGTGCAAGCGGGCACGTTGCTCATTGTCGTTGGCACGGAGCCGATGGCGCGCGATGATTCGCGCATGACCCTGCCGCACGACATCGACTGGCCACGCTTTGACGCCCTGCATGACGACGCACCGGCCTGGCGCGACGTCATGCACACCATCGCCCAGCGCCATGGCGGCGGCAGCGTCGAGCAAGTCAGCGACGGCAGCGTGCTGGTGGCGCGCCTGGGCGCCACGCGCATGCTCAAGCTCTACCCGCCCTTTCTGCGCGACCACTTCGACTTCGAGTGCGCCATGCTGCCGCTGGTGCACGGCCGCCTTGCCGTGCCCACGCCGGAGCTGCTGGCACGCGGCGAGTTCGAAGGCTGGCCCTACCTGGTGATGACGCAGCTGGTGGGCGAGCCGCTCACGGCGACCTGGCCCATCATGGACCAAGCGCAACGCTGCTCCCTGCTGCACGCGCTGGGCGTGCTGGCGGCGCAAGCGCACGCGCTGGCACCCGGGCCGCTGGTGGCGCTGTCACCGCGCTGGGCCGACTTCATCGCCACGCAACGCAGCCGCTGCCTCGCGCGTCAAAGGCGCAACGGGCTGCCGGTGCATTTGCTGGCGCAGCTGCCGGACTTCATCGCGGGTGAATTGCCCACGGGCTCGGACGTCGCGCTTACCGGCGAGTACACGCCCTTCAACCTCTTCACCATCGACCACAAGCTGGCCGCGATGTTCGACTTCGGCGACGGCCTGGTGGGCCCGCGCGAATACGACTGGCTCGGGCCCCTGTGCTTCTTGGCCGCAGGCGACGCCGAGCGTGTCGCGGCCTTCATGTCGGGCTACGGCGCGCGACTCGACGACACCATGCGCTTGAAGCTCCTGCGCTTGTTGCTGCTGCACCGCTATAGCAACCCGCCGGGGCAGATCAAGATGCCGGGCTGGCAACAGGTAGAAAGCTTCGAGGCAGCGGCCGCATTCATCTGGCCTTGACCCGTGACGCCTAGTTCGGCAGGGGCCGGGTTACTTGACGGGCCGCTTGGCGCGTGGTGCCACCTGGCTGGCCTTGTGCACCTTGGGCGCACTGGTCGCGACCAGGGCAGCAGGCGCACATTCAGCCAGCAGCTTCGGATAAACCAC
>JANMMH010000502.1:0-4855 GCA_031373055.1 Rubrivivax sp.
CCTGGCCGCCCTGCAAGGCGCGCTCGACTGGCCCGCCGTCATCAGCGCCGCCACGCCCTGGGTGCAGGCCGTGCGCGACAAGCCCGCACCCTTCTGGGCCATGGAGTCCTTGCTGCGCGAGTACCCCATCTCCAGCGTCGAAGGCCTGGCCTTGATGCGCCTGGCCGAAGCCCTGTTGCGTGTGCCCGACGCCGAAACGGCCATCGCGCTGACGGCCGACCAGCTCGGCCGCGCCGACTTTGACGCTGGTGCCAGCGACGGCCCACATCGCCTGTTCGCCAACCTCTCAAGCAGCGCGATTGCCTTGTCCAAACGCTTCCTGCCCGACGAAGAAAATCCACCAGGCCTGATGCAGCGCCTGGGGGCCAAGACCGTGGTGGCCGCCACGGTACGCGCCATTCAACTGTTAGGCCGCCAGTTCGTGCTCGGCCGCAGCATCGCCGAAGCCATGCAAGAAGCCGACACGCAGCGCAAGGCACAAGGCAGCCTGCGCTTCAGCTACGACATGCTCGGCGAAGGCGCGCGCACCGAGCTCGATGCGCGGCGCTACCTGGCCTCGTACCTGCACGCCATCCAGGCCATCGCCGCAGGCAGCAAGGCCACGAGCCCGATGCAAGGTGATGGCATCTCGATCAAGCTCAGTGCCCTTTTCTCGCGCTATGAAGACGCCCAGCGTGAGCGCGTGATGGCCGAGCTGGTGCCGCGCGTGTGGAGCCTCATCGAGCCGGCCGCGCGCGCCAACCTGAACCTGACCATCGACGCTGAAGAGAGCGACCGACTGGAGCTCTCACTCGACGTGCTCGACGCGCTGGCCGCGCGTGTGGCGCAGGCCTTTCCGCAGTGGGCCGGCTTCGGCCTGGCGGTGCAGGCGTACCAGACGCGCTCGCTGGCGCTGGTCGACGAGGTGGCTGCCATCGCACGCCGCCACGGCTTGCGCTTCATGGTGCGGCTGGTCAAAGGCGCCTACTGGGACGGCGAGATCAAGCGCGCGCAAGAGGCGGGGCTGCCGGGCTACCCGGTGTTCACGCACAAGCACCACACCGACATCGCCTACCTGGCCTGCGCGCGCGCGCTCATTGGCCACCACGTGGTGATCTACCCGCAGTTCGCTACGCACAACGCCGGCACGATTGCGGCCATCGTGCAGATGGCGCGTGCCAGCGGCGCGGCGTTTGAGCTGCAACGGCTGCACGGCATGGGTGAAGGTGTCTACCGCGAGGTACTCAAGGACGGTGCGATTCCCTGCCGCGTTTACGCCCCCGTGGGTGAGCACCGTGAGCTGCTGGCTTACCTCGTGCGCCGGCTGCTGGAGAACGGCGCGAATTCGTCGTTCGTGCATCAGCTGGCGGATGAAGCGGTCAGTGCCGATAGTTTGTTAGCGTCGCCGCTGCAAGCCAGCGCGCAGACAACTTTGCCGCTACCGGTCGACTTGTACGGCAGCGGCCGCGCCAACTCAGCAGGTGCCGACCTCGCCTGCCTGGCCATGCGCCAGCCCTTCGAGGCCGCGCTGGCGGCATCGCGCGTCGAGGCCGTGACTATCAGCTCGTTGGCCGAGGTCGAAGGCGCGATGGCGCGCCTGCATGCCGGCTTCAACGCCTGGAGCGCGCGCCCGCTGGCCGAGCGCGCGGCCGCCTTGCGCCGCGCCGGTGATTTGCTTGAAGCGCGCATGCCCGAGTACTGCGCATTGCTCGTGCACGAGGCCGCCAAAACGCTGGGCGACGCCATCTCTGAAGTGCGCGAAGCCGTGGACTTCTGTCGCTATTACGCCGACCAGGCCGAGCTGCGACTGGCCGATCAAAACCTACCCGGCCCCACCGGCGAAAGCAACACCTTGCGCCTGCACGGTCGTGGCGTGTTCGTGTGCATCAGCCCGTGGAACTTTCCGCTGGCGATCTTCGCCGGTCAGGTCGTCGCGGCCCTGGTGGCCGGCAATGCGGTGGCCGCCAAACCGGCCGAACAAACACCGGTGGTGGCGCGCCGCTTCGTCGCGCTTCTGCACGAAGTGGGTGTGCCGGCCGACGCGCTGGCCTGGCTGCATGGCGCTGGTGAGACAGTTGGCGCGGCACTCGTGGCCGACGCACGCACCGCAGGCGTTTGCTTCACCGGCAGCACGCAGGTGGCACGCATCATCAACCGTACGCTGGCGCTGAAAGATGGCCCGATCGTGCCGCTCATCGCCGAGACCGGCGGCTTGAACGCCATGATCGTGGACAGCAGCGCGCTGCCCGAGCAGGTGGTCGACGCCGTGGTGCAAAGCGCCTTTCGCTCGGCCGGCCAGCGCTGCTCGGCGCTGCGCTTGCTGTGCGTGCACGAGGGTATTGCCGACGCGTTGATCGCGATGCTGCGCGGCGCCATCGCCGAGCTGAGCGTGGGCGACCCCGCGCTGCTGGCCACCGACGTCGGCCCGGTCATCGACGACGAGGCCTTCGCCAACATTCAAAAGCATGTGACGCGACTGAAGGCCAGCGCCACGTTGCTGGGTGAGACCGGCGTCAGCTCAACGCTGCCGCGCCTGGTCGCGCCGGTGGCTTTTGAGATCGCCAGCGTGGCCGAGCTGCGCGAAGAGATCTTTGGCCCGGTGCTGCACGTCGTGCGCTGGGGCGGTGATGTGGCCGGCGTCGTGGCGCAGATCAACGCCCTGGGCTACGGCTTGACGCTGGGCATCCAGACGCGCATCGACAGCCGCGCGCTGCGCATTGCCGAGCAAGCACGCGTGGGCAACGTCTACGTCAACCGCAACATGATCGGCGCGGTAGTGGGCGTGCAGCCCTTTGGCGGCGAAGGCCTCTCAGGCACAGGCCCCAAGGCGGGTGGGCCGCACTACCTCTACCGCTTTTGCGGCGAGCAAGCGCTGACCATCAATACGGCTGCAGCCGGGGGTAACGCGGAATTGCTGGCGGGCGTGGCGGCGCGCTAAGCGTGCCACGCGCTCACTCTTTGGGCGCCGCCTCGTTGCTTGAAGGGCTTGGCGGGCTCGCAGGCTCGGCGTCGACGCTGCCCTGTGCGCTTGCCTCACGCGGCGGGCGCGACTGGCGGGGTGGACGCGGCGGCCGCTGATCGGGGCGGCCACGACCTTGAGCTTCGGGGCCCTGGCCACGGCCTTGAGACTCGGAGCCTTGGCCCCGGTGCGGTGCCTGCGCAGGGTCTCGCCGTGGCCCGTGGCGTGCGTCGGGCCGGCGGTCACGGCGCGGCTCTTGCGGCTGATGCTGATGCTGCGGCGCCACCGGCGCCGGGTGCGGCATTGCGGCGCGCTGCGCCAGGTCTTCGCGAGCCAGCGCGAGCTGCGCTTCCAGCGTGGCTTCGTCGATGCGCTTGAGCACGCAGAAGTTGGCGCGCGTGAGCGTGCTGCCTTCCCACGCGCGCAAGAGCGCGATGCGCTCGCGGCGGTCACCGTCTTGCGCATTGAAGGCTTCGCGGCGTTGGCGTTCTTGTTCTTGTTGTACGCGCTGCGCTTCTTGGGCCTGCTGCTGCGCCAGCTTGTTCGCCTCTTGGTACGCCGCGCGCTGGGCCTTTTCGGCCTCGCGATTTGATTCGCGTAGGGCTTGGCGTTGCGCCAGCCGTTCGGCCTCGCGTCGCGTCTCCATCACCTCGCGCCGGCGTGCCAGCTCGGCCACGGCCGCCTCGCGGTGTTCGGCAGCGATTTCGCCCGCCGGCTGTCCGTCCAAGTCAAAACGCTGGCCCAAGTGCACCAGCGCCTTGATGTAGGCCGTGCTGGTGGTGTGGCGGTGCAAGAAGACCGAGAGCACGCGGCGCGAAAACACGCCTGGCGCGCGCATCTGCACGTCGGCCTGAATGCGCAGCTTGATGGGCTTGACGGGCGGCGCAAAGAGCGCGGGGAAAAGCTCGGCCAAACGCGCGGCGCATTGATTCAGCGAAAGCTCGGGCGGCGCGGGTTCGCTGGCTGCGGCGGGTGCGTCGGCGGGTGTTGCGCTGTGAGCGCTGTCCGGTACGGCGGGCTCGGAGTTGGCCGCTGATATGGCTTCCTCGACAGGTTCGGCCGACGCATCGGCGACCGGCTCCACAGTCGGTCCGACGACAAGCTCAGCGGCAGCCTCAGGGATCGCCGTCGCGCCTGGCTCGGCGGGCTCGGCCGCAGGTGCTGCGGTGGCCTGCGCCTCGGGCACAGGTTCAGCGTTCGGCGCCATCTCGGGCAGTGCGTCCGTTGGCAACGGGGTATCGGGCATGGTGGCGCGGCAGTCGGGGTCGGGGGCGGGATTGTCGCTGCTGCGCGCGGCGTAGGCATCATCGCGGTATGTCCCAAGCGCCCGCCCTTTCCTCGAGCCCCCCAAACACCCCGCCTGAACGTTGGACGCACAGCGCGGGCGACGCCGCGCTGGCCACGCTGGTGATCCCGCCGCATGCCACCCGCGAGCGGCGCTTTGAAATCAGTGTGGCGATGACGGTGAAGGTGCCCGCCGACGCCGCGCCAGGCACCTGCTGGCACGAGATGAGCGTGGCGGCTAACGGCGCACAGCAGTGGCGCCGGCGCGTGCCCTCACACAACGCCGGCAGCTTTGACGGCCTGGACTACCGCTTCACACGCTTCGTGCCCGTGGGCGAAACCCTGCGCCTGGTGGTGGCCGTGCAAGGGCGCGGCGTGCAGCGCCGCAGTGTCGACATCGAGGCGGAAGAGATGTGATGAGCTTGTGGCGACGCACCGTGTACCTTGGCCGTTAGCGGCTCAAGGCACGCGTGCCGGCGCGCTGGCAGGCAGGGCCGCCAGCGCCGCGTCGTCCAGCCGCAGCCGGCCGCAGCCGCCGCTGCTGCCTTGCGCCAGCGCCAGCGCGCCGGCACACAGGCGGCTCTTGCGCGCCTCGGCGTCCAGCTGCCAAAAGGCGGCGGGCAAGCGCGCCAG
>JANMMH010000545.1:0-3023 GCA_031373055.1 Rubrivivax sp.
TACATGAAGAACTACGCCGAACAGATCCGCGCCTTCATGCCCAAGGGCCGCACGTACAAGGTGCTGGGCACCGACGGCTTTGGGCGCAGCGACTTCCGCAGCAAGCTGCGTGAGCACTTCGAGGTCAATCGCCACTACATCGTGGTGGCGGCGCTGAAGGCACTGGCCGACGAAGGCACTCTGCCGCTGGCCAAGGTGGCCGAGGCCATCAAGAAGTACGGCATCAACACTGAAAAGATCAACCCGTTGTTCGCCTAACGCACAACGTACGGAGACAAACCATGGCGCTGGTGGAAGTCAAAGTCCCGGACATCGGGGACTTCAAGGAAGTCGAAGTCATTGAGTTGCTGGTCAAGCCCGGCGACACCGTCGCGGTGGATCAATCGCTGTTGACGGTGGAGTCGGACAAAGCGTCGATGGAGATTCCGTCGTCGCATGCGGGGGTGGTCAAAGCGTTGCGGGTGAAGTTGGGCGACAAGGTGGCTGAGGGCAGCGTGGTGCTGGTTATCGAGGCTTCTAGCGCCCTACCCCTGGCAGGGGAAGGGTTGGGGAAGGGGTCGAGTCCTGCTGCGCCTGCTCCTGCGCCTGCCTCTGCGCCGGCTCAAGCCGTGCAAGCTGCTCTGCCGATTTCACCGCCACCCCAGCCCTCCCCCTCGAAGGGGGAGGGAGCGAAGATCAACGTGCTTGTGCCCGACATCGGCGACTTCGCCGAAGTTACCGTCATCGAAGTCTTCGTCAAGCCTGGCGATAACGTTCGAGTTGAACAGAGTCTCATCACCGTCGAGAGCGACAAGGCGTCGATGGAGATTCCGTCGTCGCATGCCGGCACCGTGCTTGAAGTCAAGGTGGCGCTGGGCGACAAGGTCAAGCTCGGCAGTTTGGTGGTCGTGCTGCAAGGCGAGGTTGGTGCCCTATCCGCGCCAGCGCCAGCGCCAGCGGCAGTGGCAGTCGCAAGCGCCGTTGTGTCTGCACCTGCACCGGCCACCGCTGAAGCCACTGTTGCTGCACCGGCCACGGTCCCCGCCCACCAACCCACCAGCATCACAGCCGGCCTGCCACACGCATCGCCCTCTATCCGCCGGCAAGCGCGCGAACTCGGCGTGCCGCTGGCTGAAGTTAGAGGCAGCGGCCCCAAAGGCCGCATCACGCTGGAAGACCTGCATGGCTTCGTCAAAGGCGTGATGGGCGGCGCCGTGCAAACGGCTGCGCAGAAGGCCAAGGCACCGGCTGCAGCAGCAGGCGGCAGCTTGCCCGGCCTCTTGCCATGGCCGCAAGTCGACTTCACCAAGTTCGGCGCCATCGAACGCCGTGACCTGAGCCGCATCAAGAAGATCAGCGGCGCCAACCTGCACCGCAACTGGGTCATGATTCCGCACGTCACCAACCATGACGACGCCGACATCACCGAGCTCGAAGCCTTCCGCGTGCTGCTCAACAAAGAAAACGAGAAGGCGGGCACGAAGGTCACGATGCTGGCCTTCCTCATCAAGGCCTGCGTTTTTGCGCTGAAGAAGTTCCCCGACTTCAACGCCTCGCTCGATGGCGACGCGCTGGTATTGAAGAGCTACTTCCACATCGGCTTTGCGGCCGACACACCCAATGGCCTGGTCGTGCCGGTGATCCGCGACGCCGACAAAAAGGGCGTCATGCAGATCAGCCAGGAGATGGGCGACTTGGCCAAAAAGGCGCGCGACGGTAAGCTCGGGCCGAACGACATGAGCGGTGGCTGCTTCAGCATCAGCTCGCTCGGTGGCATTGGCGGCACCTACTTCACGCCCATCATCAACGCACCCGAAGTGGCCATCCTCGGCGTGTGCCGCAGCAGCATGCAACCGGTGTGGGACGGCAGCGCCTTCCAGCCGCGTTTGATGTTGCCGCTGAGCTTGAGCTGGGACCACCGCGTCATCGACGGCGCCACCGCCGCGCGCTTCAACGCCTACCTCGGCCAGATCCTCGGCGACTTCCGCAGGGTTCTGCTTTGAGCACGGTGGTGGTCGCCCGCAAGGGCAACACCGTGGCCATCGGTTCCGACTCGCTGGTGACCTTCGGCGAGACGCGCTTGCCGCATGGCTACGAAGCCAACTCGAAGATGTTCACGGTGGCGGGCTCGGTGGTCGGCGCGGTGGGCACCACGGCGCACATGCCAGTGCTGAAACACGCGCTGGCCGCACTGCCCAAAGACGAGCTGCAGCTGCACAGCCGCGACGCCGTCTTCGAGACCTTTCGCCGCCTGCACCCCAAGCTCAAGGACAGCTACTTCCTCAACACCAAAGAGCAAGACAGCGACCCTTACGAGAGCAGCCAGTTCTCCATCGTCATCGCCAACGTGCATGGCATCTTTGGCGTCGAGTCTTACCGCGAAGTCTTCGAGTTCGAACGCTTCTGGGCCATCGGCTCGGGCCGACGCTTTGCGCTCGGCGCCATGTTCGCGGCCTGGGGCGGCGCCAAGAGCGCGCGTGAGGTCGCCCAGGCCGGCGTGCTCGCCGGTTGTGAATTCGACACCAGCTCGGCCGCCCCGGTGCGGCTGTCGACACTCAAGCTCAAAGGCTGAATATGGCTGCAATGGACATCAAGGTGCCGGACATCGGCGACGTGAAAGACGTGGCCGTCATCGAGCTGCTCGTCAAGGTGGGCGACACGGTGGCGCTGGAGCAAAGCCTGGTCACCGTGGAAAGCGACAAGGCGTCGATGGAGATCCCGTCGTCGGCTGCGGGCGTGGTGACGGGAATCAAGGTCAAGGTTGGGGATGTCGTCAATGAAGGTGACGTGCTGTTGAGCATTGAACCTTCCTCCCTCCCCCTGTCGAGTGCTTCCGCACCGGCATCGACACCCACACCACCAAGGCCTGCAAGCATTTCACCCTCTCCCCAACCCTCCCCCTCATTGCGGGAGGGGGGCATACAGGGCGCGGTCGATGTCGAGTGCGACCTGATGGTCCTCGGCGCCGGCCCCGGCGGCTATTCCGCCGCCTTCCGCGCCGCCGACCTCGGCATGAAGACCGTGCTGATAGAACGTTATTCAAC
>JANMMH010000603.1:0-9412 GCA_031373055.1 Rubrivivax sp.
GTCAAACTTGGTCCAGTAATCGTTGTTGCCGAATTGGATGTCGCCGAACAACACTAGCGCCTGGAGGCCATCCAGCAAATGGAAGAGCTGGGCTCGGGTTTTTACCTGGCCATGCACGACCTGGAAATTCGCGGCGCGGGCGAGGTGCTGGGCGAGAACCAAAGCGGCAACATGATGGAGGTGGGCTTCCAGCTCTACAACGAGATGCTGGCCGAGGCCGTGCGCTCGCTCAAGAGCGGCCGCGAGCCCGATTTGTTGTCACCTTTGGGTGGCGTGTTCGGCGCAAGCACCGAAGTCAATCTGCACGCGCCGGCACTTCTTCCCGACGCCTACTGCGGTGACGTGCATACGCGCCTGTCGCTCTACAAACGCCTGGCCACGGCGAGCAAACCCGAGGCCATCGACCTCATGCTCGAAGAGATCACCGACCGCTTCGGCCGCCTGCCCGCGCAAGGCCAGAAGCTCTTCGACACGCACCGGCTGCGGGTATTGGCCAAGCCTTACGGCGTGCAGAAGATCGATGCCGGCCCGAAGCTCATGAACATCAGCTTTCGGCCCAACCCGCCCATCGACCCGCGCCGCATCATTGAGCTCGTGCAGAAGAATCGTCACATCAAGTTGGCGGGTAACGACAAGCTGCGCATCGAGCGCGAACTGGCCACCGCGCCCGAGCGCGCGCAGTTCATTCGCGATGTGCTCAAGGCGCTGGGGCCGCCGGTTGAAACGGAAGGGGTCAGGTCTTAAACTTGAACCCCCACCGACGACCCCAGGGAGACCCACGTGTCACGCCCACTGCGCATTGAGTTCCCCGGCGCCACCTACCACGTCACCTCGCGCGGTGACCGCCAAGAGGCGATCTTCGTCGACGACAGTGACCGCCGCTCCTTCCTAGACGTGGTTGCGCGCGCGATGGAACGTTTCGACGCCGCCGCGTTCGCCTACTGCTTGATGGGCAACCACTATCACTTTGTGCTGACCACCCGCAGCGCCAATCTCTCTGCGCTGATGCGCCAGATCAACGGCGTGCACACACAGCGTTTCAACCGTCGACACAGCAAAGTCGGGCATGTGTTCCAAGGCCGCTTCAAGGCCATCCTGGTCGACACGCAAAGCTATCTGCTCGAAGCCTGCCGCTATGTCGAACTCAACCCGGTACGCGCGACGATCGTGAAACACCCGGGCCGGTGGCCATGGTCGAGCTACGGCGCCACCGTCGGCGATGTGCAGGCGCCGGCGTGGCTTGACACGGCCTCGATGTACGCGCAGTTGCTTGGCCGCGACGTGACCACTGCGGCGCAGCGGCGCCGCGCGCAGGCTGCGTATGCGCAGCTGGTGGCGACAGCGTGCGACGCGCCCCTGTGGGAGCAAGCCTTGCGCCAGCAAATCTACCTCGGCGACGAGGCCTTCGTCGAACGCATGCAGGCGATGTGTGTGTTGCCCAGCGCGGGCAGCGTGCCGCGTGCGCAGCGCAGCCGCAGCACGTCGCTAGCGGCATGGCGCAGGGCGGCCCCAACGCGCGAAGAGGCCTATCGTCGCGCGCATGTGGACAGCGGCCTGACGATGACGGCCATCGCTCGCGAAGAAGGTGTCTCAGTGGCCCGCGTGAGCCAACTCATCGCCAAGGCGGAGCGATCCATCCAGGCGGAATCGCGAGGCTTTAAATTAAAGACCTGACCCCATGACCCAAGAACTCGCCCCCGGCCTCTTCATCCGCGGCTTCACGCCACCGCTGCGGCTGGCGCATTTCAAGCTCGTGGCCTTCGACATGGACTCGACGCTGATCTCCATCGAATGCATTGACGAGATTGCCGGCATGGTGGGGCGCAAAGCCGAAGTGGCCGAGATCACCGAAGCCGCGATGCGCGGCGAGATCAGCGACTACAAAGAAAGCCTGCGCCGACGCGTGGCGCTGCTGGCCGGCGCGCCGGAATCAGCACTGCAACGCGTGTACGACGAGAAGCTGACCATGAACCCCGGCGTGCCGGCCTTCGTGCATGCGTGCCAGGCGGCGGGGCTGAAGACCTTGCTGATTTCAGGCGGCTTCACGTTCTTCAGCGAGCGCATCCGCCTGCGCCTGAACCTCGACTTCGCGCGCGCCAACACTTTGGGCGTTAGCCACGGACGCCTGACCGGCACGCTCTTGCAACGGCCCTGGGGCGACATCGTCGACGGTGCGGAGAAAAAGCGCGTGTTGCTGGAAGTCTGCGAGCTCATGGGCATCAGCCCGGCGCAAGCCATCGCCGTGGGCGACGGTGCGAACGATTTGCCGATGATGATGGCGGCCGGCTTGTCGATCGCCTACCACCCCAAGCCCACTGTGCGCGAGCAGGCCATGGTGGCCATCACCGAAGGTGGCATGGAGCGGGCGCTGGCTTGTTTTGGGGCTTGAGAGTTTTTCGCAGCGCTCACCTTGAGCGTTAGCCATCCACGCCCTACTTCAAGTGCTTGTCGAGAAAGCTCTCCATGCGCCGGGCAAAGTCGAGATGCGTCTCCAGCTTGAGCCAGCTGTGGGCCTCACCGGGGTAGCTCACCCATTGCGGCTCGAGCCCGGCTTCGCGCATGGCCTTGCGCAGGCGCTCGCCATGCTCGATGGGCACACGCCGGTCGCTTTCGCCATAGGCCAGCAGGAGTGGCGCGCGGATACGGGCCGCTTGCAGCAGCGGCGACGCGGCCTTGAGCATCTCGGCGTCCTTCTCGGCGTCGCCCACCATCTGCGGCAGACCGTAGCGCCGGCCTTCGTTGCTGAGGTCGTCGTTCACCCACCATGAGCCCTTGAGGTAGAGAAAGGGGTCAGCCACGGCGACCCAGGCCACGCCGCATTTGTACAAGTCGCCGTCGCGCGCCAAGCCCATCAGCGTGGAATAGCCGCCGTAGCTGGCGCCGGCAATGCACAGGCGGTCGGCCCAGCCCTTGTCGACGGCCCAGCGCGCGGCGTCGGCCACGTCGTCTTGCATGGCCTGGCCCCATTGCCTGAAACCGGCCCGGTAGTGCGCGCCGCCGTAACCCGTGCTGCCGCGAAATTCAGGCGCAATGACGAGGTAGCCACGCGACGCCAGAAACTGCTCCATCGCGCTCCAGCGCCAGTGGCCGCCGCGCACCCAGGGCCCGCCGTGCACCAGCACCACGGCCGGGCCACGGTCACCCATCTTGCGTCCGGGTGGGATCGTCAACCACACCGGAAGGTCGCGGCCGTCGCGCGCGCGTATGCGCTGGAAATCGACGTTAGCCATCTGCTTGGCGTCGACGCCCTTGCGCACGCGACTGAAGAGCTTCCAGCTCGATGCCTGGCCCTCGCGCTCGCGATAGATCCAAAGGTAGCCGGGGTCGCGGTCGCTCCACGAGCGCACCAGCACCACGCGGTCGGCCTGGCCGCAACGGCGGCAGCTCAGGCGGTTGACGTAGCCGGGCAGGCGCTCGTCGGCGAGTTGCTGCACACGCTTCATGGGCTCGTCAAACCACACCGTCGTCTCAGCGTCGGTATCCAGTCGCACGCCCATCGCGGCACCCGTGCCGCGGCTGGTGATAAGCGTGCCGCTGAAGTCAAAGCCCGGTGCCACCACAAAGGCCTTGGGCTCGGGCTTGCCGGTGCTGAAGTCAAAGCGCGCCAGCACGCGGATTTGCGCGGGCCCTTCGCTGCGCGTGACGTAGAGGCCGCCGGCGTCGTCGACAAAGGCCGGTGTGAAGCTCGCTCGCAAGCCTTCGCTGTCGTCGATCAGCTTCCACTCGTCTTGGCCGGGCGCACGCCAATACACCTGGCGGCGCCCGCCACCCGACTTGATGGCCACCCGCGCCTGGCCCTGGCTGTCAAAAAGCCAGCCCGTCGTGCCCGAAGGTGCGCCCAGCGCCAGGCTCGATGAGCGGCCATTGATGACGTTGAGCCGCATGGGGTGCACACCCACCAGGTCGTTGCCAGAAAACGTGAGCTCGCCAACGATGATCTCGTCACCACCGCCTTGCGGCACATGCAGGAGCTGGTGGTTCCACGGCAGCGGCATACGCGCAGGCATGGCCGAGCCGCTGGTGATGAAAGGGATGCCTTGGCGCATCACGAGCTGGCGATACTCCTCGCCATCAAAGCGCACGCTGAAGAGGCCAGGCGCAACTTGCTGCCCGCTGCCCTCGCTGAGGTCGATCACGCTGAAGATCAAGCGCTCGTCATTGACCCAGGCAAAACGCGCGACATCGGCGTCTTTGAAATTCGCGGCCGGCGTGACCTTGCCTTCGCTTTCCAGGTCCCAAACAAACAGCGCGACACGGCCACCCGCCAGCGTGGTGGTGACGGCCAGGCGGCGCCCCGACGGCGAGAGCTGCGCTTCCAGCACTTCGGCAGGTTTGAAGAAGAGCTCGGCGGGTGGCGGCTGCGGCGCGTTCTGCGCCAAGGCGACGCTGGCCACCAGCAGCAGCAGGCCGCATAGAACCCCGTGCCGCACCCGTCGGTGCATCGTCGCCGCGTAGGTCATGAGCACTCGCCTTTTCTTTTGTGGCGCGAGCATAGCGTCACCATGACGACAGGCTGCGCTGCGGTGATGCGGCACACTGCGCCAAGGAGTCACGATGTCCACACTGCCCACCGCCGCCTGCCTTGCCGCCACCCCCTTGATCGACAGCGACCACCCGGCCGTGCTGACGTTTGCACGTGCCCACGGCGCTGGTATCGACGACCGCGAACGCGCTGTGGCCCTGTACCACGCCGTGCGCGATGGCTTTCGCTACGACATGTACCGCATCGACATGTCCCCCGCAGGCATGAAAGCCAGCAGCGTGCTGGCCTTGGGGCACGGCTGGTGTGTGACCAAGGCCGCGCTGCTGGCGGCGAGCTGCCGCGCCATTGGCGTCCCCGCGCGCCTGGGGTATGCCGACGTACGCAACCACCTCAGCACCGAACGCATGCGCCAGACGCTGAAGACCGATCTCTTTATCTGGCACGGCTACACCGACATCTGGCTGGACGGCGCCTGGCGCAAAGCCACACCGGCGTTCAATAACTCGCTATGTGAGCGGTTTGGCTTGCAGCCGCTGGAGTGGAACGGCGTAGACGATTCGATCTACCACGCCTATGACCGCGCGGGCAACCGCCACATGGAGTACGTGCACCAGCGCGGCAGCTTTGACGACATGCCGCTGGCCCAGATGACGGCCGACTTCGCCACCACCTACCCCAAGCTTGAAGGCGGTGAAGACTTGCGCCAGGCCGACTTCCTGGCCGACGTTGAACGCGAAAACCCATGAGCGAGCAGGGCATCCCCGAAGGCTTTACCCCGCTGCCCATCGGCGGCGAATTCATCAAGACCAACGGGCCGCTTTACCTGCGCCGCGAGGCTGAAGGCGTGCAGCTGGGCTTTCGTGTCGAAGCGCGCCACACCAACCCGATGGCCATCTGCCACGGCGGCATGCTCGCCAGCTTTGCCGACATGCTGCTGCCGGTGTGCATTCACCGCCACATGCACGACTCGCCCAAGCGCTTCTTGCCCACCATCAGCCTGCAGCTCGACTACATGGCGCCCGCGCCGCTGGGGGCCTGGGTGCAGGGCGAAGCGCAGGTGCTGCGCTCAACGCTGACCATGGTCTTCGCCCAAGGCCTCATCACCGCCGACGGCAAGCTCGCCGTGCGTGTCAGTGGCACCTTCAAGTTAGGCAAGTTGCTGAGCGAGTTGACGCCGCGGCCTTGAAGCCGAGGCCCTGATACCGGCGCCGTCAGTTCGCCAGCAAGGCGCCCAGCACCGCCGCCGCGTGCAGGCACTGCGCGCGGCTCACATCCAAGTGCGTCACAGCCCGCACCGTGCGCGGACCGAAGGCGATGACGAGCACGCCGCGTTCGCGTGCTAACGCGCAAAGTGTGGGCGCATCGACGCGCAGTGGCGGCGGCAGGCGAAAGACCACGATGTTGGTCTGCACGGTGGCCAGGTCCAGCTGCACCGGCGCATGCGCCAGCAGCTGCTCGGCCAGGGTACGCGCGTTGGCGTGGTCCTCGGGCAAGCGCGCCAGGTGGTGGTCCAGCGCATGCAGCGCGGCGGCGCTGAAGATGCCGTTCTGGCGCATCGCGCCACCCATGCGGCGACGGTGGCGGTCGGCCACGGCGATGGTGTCTTTGCGCCCGGCCAGCATCGAGCCACCCGGTGCGCCCAGGCCTTTGCTGAAAGCCACGGCCACCACGTCAAAGGGCTCGGCCAGCTTGTGCAGCGCCACGCCACTGGCCGCACTGGCGTTCCACAGCCGCGCGCCATCGAGAAAACTCGCCAGGCCGAGTTCACGCGCCGCCGCGCAGATCTCCACCACCAGCGCTTGCGGCACCACCACACCGCCGGCGCGGTTGTGCGTGTTCTCCACTTCCACCAGCGTGGTGGTGGGGAAGATGGCGAAGCTGCGCGGCTTGGTGGCTTGGCGCAAGTCGTCGGCGGTGAAGAGCCCGCCTTCACCGATCTCGTGAATCTGCACGCCGGCATTGGCCGCCGCGCCACCGAGCTCATGCCAGGCGGCGTGCGACTCACGGCTGGCCACCACCTCGTCGCCCGGGCGCGTGAGCGTGCGCAGCGCCACTTGGTTGGCCATCGTGCCGGTGGGCAGCCACAGCGCCGCCTCTTTGCCCAGCAGTTCGGCCACGCGCGCTTGCAGGCGGTTGGTGCTGGGGTCTTCGCCGTACTGGTCGTCACCGACAGGCGCCGCCGCCATGGCGGCGCGCATGGCGTCGGTGGGGCGCGTCACGGTGTCGGAGCGCAGGTCGATGGCTTCGGTCATGGTGTACGTCGTGGCGTCATGGGTGGCGAAGGTTCAAGGTGCGCTGAGCATCAGATGCGCCGCGCCAACCCTGCCCAATACGGCTCGCGCAGCTTGCGCTTGAAAATCTTGCCGGTGTCCTCACGCGGCATCTCGGCTTGAAAGGTCACCAGCTTGGGCACCTTGAAGCCGGCCAGTCGGCCACGTAAATAACTTTGCACTTGAGCGGCGTTCAGCTGCGCGCCAGGGGCGGGCTGCACCACGGCGGCCAGTGCCTCGCCGAACTCGGCGTCGGGAATGCCAAAGACGGCGCAATCGGCCACGCCGGGCATCAACGTCAGCGCCGCCTCGATCTCGGCAGGGTAGATGTTGACGCCACCCGAGATGCACATGTCGGCCGCGCGATCGACGATGAAGAGGTAGCCGTCTTCGTCGAGGTAGCCCACGTCGCCCAGCGTCTTCAGCCCGTCGCGTTCCATGCGCTCGCGCGCGGCGTGGTTGCCGATGTAGCTGAAGTCGGCATAGGCCGGCTGATGCACGTAGATGTCGCCGGCCGTGCCTTGCGGTACGGGCAGGCCTTTGTCGTCGAGGATGGCCATGCGCACGCCCGGCAAAGGCTTGCCCGCCGAGCCGGGTTTGGCCAGCGCTTCGGCGCTGTCCACACGCGTCATGTAGCCCAGTTCGCTCGAACCGTAGGCCTCGTGGATGACGGGACCCCACCACTCGATCATGGCGCGCTTGACGTCGGGCGGACAGGGCGAGCCGGTGGACGCCACGAAGCGCATCGAGCTCAAGTCGTATTGGCGCTTCACGTCCTCGGGCAAGCGCAGCAAACGCACATACATGGTGGGCACCAGGTAGGCGTGGCTGATGCGGTGCGTGGCAATCAGGCGCAGCGTGTCCTCCGCGTCGAAGCGCTCTTCAATGATGAGGTGGCCACTTTCTTGCGCCACGCCTATGGCGTATGAGTTGGGCGCGCTGTGGTACATCGGCGCGCTCACCAGGGCCGTCATGCCAGGCTCGGCACCGAGCACGTGGCGCAGCACCGCTTGGCCGTTGGCCGCCTGCTCAGGCGTGGCCGGCGCGCGCAAGATGCCTTTGGGTTTGCCGGTCGTGCCCGAGGTATAGAACATCGGCCCACGCGGCGGCCGTGCAGCGTCTGTGCTGGCAGGCGTGGCCTCACGCAATGCCTGCCACGACGGCAACGCGTTGATCTCGTCAGGCTGCGTCTGGAACACCTTGGCCGCGCCTAGCTGCACGCCTCTGAGGCCACGCCACAAGGGTGCGTCCACGACCAACACCTTGGCGCCACTGTTGTCCAGGATGTACTGCACCTCTTCGCTCTTGAAGTGCCAGTTGATGGCGCACCACATGGCGCCGATCCAGCGCGCGGCGAGCATGAATTCCAGTGCCAGCGGGCTGTTGGTCATCATCAGCGCGACGACGTCGCCCTCAACCACACCCAGCGCGCGCAGAGCCTGGGCGCTGCGTTGATAACGTTCGAAGTACGCGTCAGGCGCGATGCGTTCGCCGCGGAAGGTGATGGTGGGTTTCATGGCTTCATGCGCCTCGTCATGGCGCCACTCACGCGGCGCAGCAGCCACTTCGGCGTGGCGCGCGCCGCCAGCGTGGTGGCCAGGTTGATGGCGCCGGGCACGCAGATCACGTCACCTCGGTGCAGGGCCACAAAGGCGTCGTCGGCCACGTCGTCGGCGCGGCCGACCAGAAAGCCCGGCAGCTTGTTGAGTTCTGCACTGCCCGCTTTGGCTTTAGCGACCATGGCGGTGGCGGTGATGCCGGGGCACAGCGCCGTCACGGTGACACCCGTGCCATGCAACTCTTCCGACAAGGACTCGGTGAGTGACAAGACAAACGCCTAGGTCGCCGCGTACGTCGCCAACTGCGGCACGGGCTGAAACGCGGCGATCGAGCCGACATTGAGCACCCTGCCCTGCCCACGCGCCACCATGCCCGGCACAAAGGCGGCAAGCATGGCGGTGAGGCCGGCGACGTTCAGCGCAATGAGCTGCTGGTGGCGCGCTGCGGGCATGTCGACAAACGGGCCGTGTTCGAGCACGCCGGCGTTGTTGACCAGCACGTCGATAGGCCGGCGCGCGCGCTTCATCGCCGCGGCCAGCTTGTCGGCCGCGCCGGGCTGCGACAGGTCGGCCACCGCGACCCAGGCCTTGATGCCGTGTGCTGCGCTCAAGTCGTGCGCCAGTGCCTTGAGCTTGTCCGCGCTGCGTGCCGCCAGCACCAGGCCGTAGCCCGCACGTGCGAAGCGATGCGCCAGCGCCTCGCCGATCCCCGAGGACGCGCCGGTGATGAGCGCGATGCGCCCGCTGCCTTCCAATGTTTTGGCCATGGTTGTGTCCGTAGCTTGAGCGTTAGGGTTGGTGGCCAGACGTGTGCGCGCCGGGCGATCAGCCAGCGTCAGGCAGATCGAGCGCGTGCGGCATTCTGCATGCGTGGCCGGTGGTGGTGGTTAGGCTCTGCGCCGGACGCGGCGGGGCCAGGGCGACGTTGTCGTCGCAGCCGGGATGGGGGTGGCCGGCTTCGCTTAGGGAATGCTTATGGCGCTGTTCGCATTGAGTAGTGACAGGCTCACTCTGTGAGCTACCTCGGGTTCAAACTTCTCGCGCGGCCTGGGTTGTCTGGGCCGAAGGGGAAATGCATGCGAGCCCGAGAGATGAAGCTT
>JANMMH010000620.1:0-12965 GCA_031373055.1 Rubrivivax sp.
TGCAAATCGTGCAGCACGCGCTGGGCGAGGTGCCGCTGGTGGGCTTCTTTGCCAACGGCGAAATTGCGCGTCATCACCTCTACGGCTACACGGGCGTGTTGACGGTGTTCACCGCGCCGCGTTGAACGTCTTCAGACTCACGGCGCTCGCTCGCTGGCGAGCGCACGCAAGTCATCTTCCCAGTCCCTCAATTTCTTGCGCGCGGCCAGGCGCTGCGCTGGTGTGGTGCTGTTGTGCAGGTCCGCGCTGGCGCGGCAGTTGAACTCGATGGCGCGCTGCTGAGCTGCACGCAGGGCGGGGTCGCTCGGGTGTTCGCTGCGCTCCATGAGCCCGCGCATCGAAGCCAGCAGCACACCACGGTCGGGCTTTTCTGCCACCCATCGGCGCAGCGTTAGCAGGATGTCGCGCTGGCGGCGTTCGCGCGCGGCCATGGCCTCGGCGGGGTCGTAGGGCGACGCCGCCAGGTTGGCGTCGATGACCCTCAGCTGCTCAGCCTGCATCTTGCCGTACAGGCGCTCGGCGCTCTCGATCGCGCGCTTCTTGCGCAGCTTGCGCCGCGCGTCGGCGCTGGCCGTGATGTTCTTGTCGCGGAACTCGGCGTTCTTCTTGGCGTATTGCTGCTCCAGGTGCGCAATCTGCGCCACGCCGAGCGTCGGCAGGAGCTCCGACGCCATGAGCATGGCGCGGTCGATGGCGGGCTGGAATTTCTCGCGCCCCTGGTCAAACAAGGCGCAGACCTCGGCCGCCGTCGTCGGCTCGGTGACGCGTTTTTCCTGCAGCGCCAGCCAGTTCGCGTACTCGGTGAGCTGGGTTTGGCGGTGCCAGTTGAACCACTGCTCCAGCCCTTCTTTCACACGCGGGCTGTGCGTGCTGCTGAAGTCCATGTAGCCATCAAGCCACCACCATGAGATTTGTGGCGCAGTGTTGTAGGCCAAGCGCACCGCGCCGCAGCCCGTCAGCAACATCAGCACACCGATAATCGCGGCCTTGCCGACACGGCACATCAAAGAGGTTTTCATGTCGTTGAATGTGGTGATCATGGCGGCGGGCAAAGGCACCCGGATGAAGTCGGCCTTGCCCAAAGTGCTGCACAAGCTGGGCGGCAAGAGCCTATTGCAGCATGTTCTGGACGCCGCCAGCGCGCTGGGCGCCGCGCGCGTGGTCGTCGTCACCGGCTTCGGTGCCGAGCTCGTGGAGCAGGCCAGCTCCGTCAGCGGCGCGCGCTGCGCACGCCAGGAGCCGCAGCTGGGCACCGGCCACGCCATGCAGCAAGCTGTGCCGGCGCTGGACGACGCACTCGCCACCACGCTCGTGCTCTACGGTGACGTGCCCCTGATCCGCGCGCACACCGCGCAGGCCTTGCTCGACGCGAGTGCGGGCAAACAGCTCGCGCTGCTGAGCTTCAAGCCCGACGACACCGCCAAGTACGGGCGCATCGTGCGTGACGATGCCGGCGGCGTGCGCGCCATCGTTGAATACAAGGACGCGAGCCCCGAGCAGCGCGCGATCACCGAGGTCTACAGCGGCATCATGGCCGCCCCCACCGCGCACCTGAAGCGCTGGGTCGCAGCGCTGACCAACCACAACGCGCAAGGCGAGTACTACCTCACCGATGTCGTCGCCATGGCCGTGGCTGATGGCGTGCCCGTGGTGGCCGAGGTGGTGGCCGACGAAGCCGAAGTCGCGGGCATCAACGACGCCGCGCAGCTGGCCGAACTTGAGCGCGTGTACCAGAAGCGCCAGGCCGCCGCGCTGATGGAAGCCGGCGTGCGCCTGGCCGACCCGGCGCGGCTGGACGTGCGCGGCAGCCTGCGCTGCGGGCGTGACGTTGAGATCGACGTCAACTGCATCTTCGAAGGCAGCGTGCAGCTGGCCGACGGCGTGAGCATCGGCGCGAACTGCGTCATCCGCGACGCCACCATCGCCGCTGGCGCGGTGATCCACCCCTTCACGCACATTGAAGGCGCGAGCGTGGGCGCCGGCGCACTCGTGGGCCCTTACGCGCGCCTGCGCCCAGGCGCCGAGCTCGGGCCGGACGTGCACATCGGCAACTTCGTTGAAGTCAAAAACGCGACCCTCGCCAAAGGCGCGAAGGCCAATCATTTGGCCTACCTGGGTGACACCACCGTGGGCGAGCGCGTGAACTTTGGCGCCGGCAGCATCACCGCCAACTACGACGGTGCTAACAAGCATCGCACGGTGATTGGTGCGGACGTGCATGTCGGCAGCAACTGCGTGCTGGTGGCGCCGGTGACGCTGGGCGCAGGTGCCACCATCGGCGGCGGCTCGACCATCAGCAAAGACGTGCCTGCCGGACAGCTCACCGTGGCGCGTGCCAAGGCGGTGTCGATTCCGGGCTGGCAGCGGCCGAAGAAGGTGAAGGCTTAGCCAGACGTGGCCGGCAGCGCGCTTGCCATGCGCGCTCGCTGCCAGGCTTCGAAGCCAGCGGCCGCCATCGGCGCGGCGCAGAGAAAGCCCTGCACATCGGCACAGCCTTGGCTCAGCAGCCACTTGGCTTGCGCCTGGGTCTCGACACCTTCGGCCACGACGCCGAGGTCGAGGCTGCGCGCCATCTGGATGATGGCGCGCGCAATGGCCGCCGAGCCGCGGTCGCCGGGTAGGTCTTGAATGAACGAGCGGTCGATCTTCAGGCGGTCCAGCGGCAGGTCTTTGAGATGGCCCAGCGAGCTGTAGCCGGTGCCGAAATCGTCCACGGCCACACGCACACCCAGGGCCTTCAAGCGCAAGAGCGTGGCGCGCGCGGCGCCCATGTCGGCGCCGATGTCGTGCATCAACATGCGCTCGGTGAGCTCAAGCTCCAGCCTGCTGCCAGGCACGCCCAACTCGGCCAGCAGGCGCGCAATGTCGTCGACAAATCCACCATGCTGGAATTGCAGCTGCGACAGGTTCACAGCCACGGGCACGTGCAGCAGGCCTTGCTCGGCCCAGCGACGTGCATGCACAAGTGCTTCACGCATGACCCAGGCACCGATGGGCAGCATCAGGCGCGTTGACTCGGCCAAGGGCAGGAACTCCGCCGGGCCGACGAGCCCGCGCTCGGGGTGCTGCCATCGCACCAGGGCCTCCAGCCCCACCAGCGAGGCGTCTTGCAGGTTCACTTGCGGTTGAAAGTGCAGCACGAACTCACCGTCGCGCAGGGCCTGCGCCAGCCGGCCTTCTAGAGCCAACGCGGCCACGGCGGCCTGGGCCATGGGCGGGGCAAAGAAGCAGACTTGCGCGCGGCCCTGCGCCTTGGCCTGGTACATCGCCGTGTCGGCATGTTTGATGAGCTCGGCTGGCGTGTGGCCATCAAGCGGGTGCAGGGCCACGCCGATCGACGGCGTCACCGAAATACGCGTGCCCTGCACCTCCACCGGTTCACCCACGGCCAGCAGCAACTTGTGCGCCACATGGCGCACCGCCTGGACGTTAGCGGTGTCGGCCAGCACCACCACAAACTCGTCACCACCGAAGCGCGCTACCAAGTCGCCCGCACGCAGCACCTGGGCCACGCGCTGCGCCACCGTTTGCAAGAGGGCGTCGCCCACCGTGTGGCCCAGCGAGTCGTTGACACGCTTGAAGTGGTCGAGGTCGATGAAGAGCAGCGCAAAGCCCGCGCCGCCGGCGGCGTCGCGCGCGATCAAAGCGTCGACATGCGCGTGGAATGCCGCGCGGTTGGGCAGACCCGTGAGGCCGTCGTGGTGCGCCATGTGATGGATACGCGCCTGCGCCTCGACGCGGTCTCGGCGGTCGCGCACGATGGTCATGCGCTGCTGCGTGTTCTGGTGCTCCATGGTGCGCACGATGAATTCCACCGGCACGTGCCTCCCGTCGGCGTGCACGGCCACGGAGTCGTAGGTGATCTCGGAGCCGGCGGCGATGACGGCGGCCACGCGCGCCCGCTCATCGGGGGCGACAAAGTCCAGCGTGCGCCGGCCCATCATCTGCGAAAGGGTGTAGCCCAGCATGTTCAGCAAGGGCGGGTTGACGTCGGTGATGAAGCCGCCCAGGTGAAACACGATGCCTTCGGCGCTGGCCTGCATGAACTTCACCAGCCGCTCTTCGCTCTTGCGCAAAGCGATCTCGCCACGGCGGTGGCGCGTGATGTCGGCGATGAGCACGAAGGCACCGATGGCCGCACCGTGCTCAGCCAAGTGGGGCAGCAGATGCACGTCGATGTAGCGCAGCTCGCCGTCGGCGCCGCTCAACTCACGCTCGTACGACGACGCACGGCCTTGCGTCAGCATGTGCTCGACCTGCGGTTGGATCAGCCGCGCTGCGTCGTCACCGATGACCTGCGCGAACGTCAGGCCGATCACCGCGCGCTCGTCAAAACCAAACATCTGCGCATAGCCGCGGTTGGCCAGCACGCAGGTGAAACCGGCACGTTCGTAGTAGGCCACGGCCACGGGCACATTGTTGGCAAGCAGGCGCAGCCGATCGAGTTCGGCGCGCAGCTGTTGCAGCTCGTCGCTCATGGGATGGCGCTCATGGACGCGTGCTCATGGACGGGCCGGTGCGCCTTGCACCACCTGCGCCGCCAGGCACAGGTCTTCCCAGGCACGCGCTTTGTCGGTCAGCGTGCGCAGCAGGTAGGCCGGGTGGTAGGTCACCACCAGCGGCACATCTTGGTAAGCGTGCACGCGCCCACGCAGGCGGCCCACGGGCTCTTGCGTGTTCAAGAGCATCTGCACCGCAAAACGCCCCATCGCCAGGATGACGCGCGGGCGCACGAGTTCGAGCTGACGCTTGAGGAAGGGCTCGCAGGCGGCCATCTCCTCGGCGGACGGATTGCGGTTGCGCGGCGGGCGGCACTTCAGCGTGTTGGCGATGAAGACGCGCTGCGCGGGCGGCGTGTCGCCCTCGGTGCTGCGCGTGAGCGACAAGGCGCGCAGCATGTTGTCGAGCAGCTCGCCGGCGGCGCCGACGAAGGGCTCGCCGCTCAGGTCTTCTTGCTCGCCGGGGGCTTCACCCACCACCATCCAGTGGGCCTCTGGGTGGCCCGCGCCGAAGACGGTTTGTGCGCGGCCTTCGCACAGGCCGCAGGCACGGCAGCCGGCCACCGCTTCGCGCAGCGCGGGCCAGTCCAGGGTGCTGATGTGGCGGGCGCGTTCGGGGTCGGCGGGGGTGCGCGCGGGGGTTGCCAATGCCGGCGCAGCGGTGGCTCGTGGCGCGGCTGGGGGTATGACGGTCGCCGTGACATTGGCGACAGCGTTCGGCGCCGCGACCACCGCCGCAGCCTGGACTTCAGCTTCTACCTTCGGCACTGCTAACGCCGCAGGTACCCACACACGCAAGCCCATGGCTTGCAGCATGTCTTGCTGGCGCTGTGTCCAGCTCACGAGTGACCATCCAACGCCAAACGCATCACCACCGCGTCTTCACGCTGACCGCCCGGTGCCGGGTAGTAGCCACGGCGCACGCCGACTTCGGCGAAGCCGCGCACGCGGTAGATGTCGCGGGCGCGTTGGTTGCTGGCGCGCACTTCCAGCCACAGCAGCGGCAGCTGCTCGCTGCGGCATGTTTGGTCGAGCGCGGCGAGGAGCTGCTGCGCTAGGCCGCGGCGCTGCCAGGGCGGTGCGACAGTGACGTTGAGCAGATGCATCTCTCCCACGCCACACATGGCCACGAGATAGCCGACGACGGCGCCGCTTGCCTGCGTCAGCACCAGCGCGAGGTAGCCCGCCGCCAGCGAGTCGATGAAGTTGCCGCGCGTCCAGGGGAACGCGTAGGCCGCGGCTTCGATGGCCATCACCGCGTCCAGGTCGGCGGCGAGCATGGGCCGCAGGCGTGTGGGGTCGCTGAGCTGCGCGCTCATCAGGCGGCCGTCGCTTTCAGCGTTTTCGCCGCCGCGCGCTCGGCGGTGGTCTGCGCGACCTTGTCACGCAGGTACAGCGGCAAGGCCTCGGCGGCGTCGAGCATGAGGCCGTCGCGCCAGGCTTGCTCGGCCACACGCAGCAGCGCGCTGGCGCGGTCTTGTTCGGTCGCCACGCGCTGCGCGAGCATGTCAAAGCCCGTCAGCCGATCACCAAATGCCGACAGCGCCGAGCCGCACACCGCCTGCGCTTGCCAGCCTTGTGCGGCCAGCGCAGGCAGGCTGTAAAGCGCCGGCACCACCAACGTGAGCAAGCACTCACCTTGCCAGCGGTAGAGGCCGGCGTAGACCTCGTCCATGCGCGCGTCCATGCACACGGCGATGTCTAGCGCCCCAGTGACGGGCAGCTGCTGGCGCGCGTCGTCGGCCACGAGCATCAAACTGTCCAGCGCCAACACCGGGCGCTGCGCCCCGAGCGCCAAGCCTTGCGCCACCGAGGCACTTGTGCGCAGGCCGGTGAACGCGCCGGGCCCGCAGCCGAAGGCGATGGCGTCGAGTTGCGCCAGTGGCAAATCGGCTTGCGCCAGCAGCCGCATCACGGCAGGCAGCAGGCGCGCCGACGCCAAGGCGCCGCCGGCCTCGTTGCAGGTGAAGGTGGCTGGGCCGTGGCGCAGCGCGACCGAGAGCTGTTCGGTCGAGGTGTCGAAGGCCAAAAGACTCGGCATCACAGGGGCGGGCATCGATCAAGTTTAGCCGTGCGATCATGCTTCGCATGCCAGTTCGAATGACCCTGCGCCGCCCGTTCGCCCTGCTCTTGGTGTCGCTCTGGCCACTGCTCTTTGCAGCGGTTCAGCCCGCCAGCGCACAGGGCAAATTGCCACCCGAGGTTGAAGCCGCCTTGCTGCGTGCACGCGTGCCGCTCGACGCCGTCGCCGCCGTGGTGCACGAAGTCGGCAGCCCGCGCAGCCTGGTTGCTTTCAACGCCAGCACGCCCATGAACCCGGCCTCGGTGGTCAAGCTCTTGACCACCGCAGCGGCACTCGACCAGCTCGGCCCAGCCTGGACCTGGGCCACGCCGGTGTGGCTGCAAGGCCGGCTGCAAGACGGTGTGTTTGATGGCACGCTAACGATCAAAGGCAGCGGTGATCCCAAGCTCGTGATGGAGCGCGCCTGGCTGCTCTTGCGCCGCGTGCAGCAGCTTGGCGTGCGCGACATTCGTGGCGACATCGTGCTCGACAACAGCGCGTTCAACGTGCCCGACATCGCGCCGGGCGACTTCGACGGCGAGGCCATCCGTGCCTACAACGTCAAGAGCGGCGCGCTGCTCTTCAACTACAAAGCAAGCATCTACAGCTTCACGCCAGACGCCGCGCGCGGCATCGCCATCGTCAGCAGCGAGCCACCACTGGCCGGCCAACAGGTCGACCGCAGCGTGCCACTGTCAGAGGGCGCGTGCGGCGACTGGGCCGGTGCGCTCAAAGCCAGCTTCAGCCCGGCGCGCGTGCGCTTCGCCGGCAGCTATGCCACGGCCTGCGGCGAGCAAAGCTGGGTGCTGGCCGACAGCCACCCGGCAAGCTACAACCAGCGTTTCGTCGAGGGCCTGTGGCGCGAGATGGGCGGCAAGCTCAGCGGCGTGGTGCGTGAAGGCGCGGCGCCGGTGGACGTCAAGCCGAGTTTTGAGCACCGCTCGCCGCCGCTCATCGAAGTGGTGCGCGAGATCAACAAGTTCAGCAACAACGTGATGGCGCAGCAGCTTTTCCTGACGCTGGCGTTGATGCGGCAGGGTGTTGGTGTGGCCAACCCGGTGGCGACCCCCGAGGCCGCGCGTGAGGCCATGAAGCGCTGGCTCGCCGAGCGCCTGGGCGAGCTGCCTGCGGACGTGGTGATCGACAACGGCTCCGGCCTGTCGCGCGAGACGCGCCTGTCGGCCAACACCTTGACCAAGCTCTTGCTCACCGCCTGGGACAGCCCCTGGATGCCCGAGCTGATGAGCTCGCTGCCCATCACCGGTGTCGACGGCACCATGCGCCGCTCACGCAGCGCCGTCGGCCGCGCGCACTTGAAGACGGGCTCCTTGCGCGACGTCGCCGCACGTGCCGGCTACGTGCTCAGCACCAGCGGCAAACGCTACGCGCTGGTGGTGATGGTCAACCACGCAAGCGCCACCGCCGCGCGCCCAGCCATGGACGCCCTGGTGCAGTGGACGATGAACCTGCGCGAGAGCGCCAAACCTTGATTCACGATGGAAAGCGCCCCGCATGACCGAGCACGACACCCTCAACTGGCTGGGCTACGCCGCCGCCTTGCTGACCACCGGTTCCTTCATCCCGCAGGCGGTATTGACGCTGCGTACAAGGGACGTCAGCGGCATCTCGGCGGCCATGTACGCCGCTTTCACTATGGGCGTGGCGCTGTGTCTGGCCTACGGCTGGCTGCTCGGGCAGTGGCCCGTGATCGTGGCCAACGCGGTGACGTTGGCGCTGGCCAGCACCATCCTCGCGCTGAAATTTCGGCTACAGCAGCGCAAGCCTTAAAAGCGGTAGGTCAAGCCCACCGAGTAGGTCATTGGCCGAAAGTCGATGCTCGAGGTGAGCACGGTGCTGGCGGTGGCCACAAGGTCGGTCTTGACATCGATGCGGGCGATGCTGGCAAACAGGCCCCACTGCTTGTTAACGGCGTAGTTCAGTCCGGCGTGCACGGCCAAGCCCACCGAGTCGCTCATCTCGACCTTCGGCGCCAGGCTCGACTTGATGCTGCGAAACGTCGTGACATTGACGCCCACGCCGACATAAGGCCGCAGCGTCTGGGTGGCGTCGCCGAAGTTGTAGTTCAACAGCAGTGTCGGGGAGACGTTTTTCGCCGAAAGCACGTTCTCGCCCAGGAACGCCACCGAACCCGTCGCCTTGGCTTTGACGGTTGGCGGCAGGCCCAACACCAGCTCAGCACTGACATTGGGCGTGAGCCGGCGCTCGATGACAAGCACGACGGTGGTGGCGTCGCCGGTGGAGGCGTCGGCACCCGCAGGAATGCCGATGCCTTTGATCCCGGTGGTCTTGGAATGCGTGTCGTAGCGCAAGACACCGAACTTGGCCGTCCAGTCCTGCGCCATCACGACGGGGCTGTGGGCCAGGCTCAAGAGCGCGGTGGCGGCGAGATGGCGTTTGCGTTGCATGTGCATGTCTCTTAAACGTTAGAGCCAGCCAAAGCCGCGCAGTTGCCGCAACACTTCATTGCTGAAGACCCTGTGGCCGCCGCTGGTGGGTTGCACGCCGTCGGCAAAGTACCAGGTGTTGACGTCGGCGCCGGTGCGGATGCCGTTGTAAGGCACACCCGGCGTGCTGTTGCAGAACAGCGATGAACCGTCGGCAATGGCACCGCGTGTGATGGCGCCGATCTTGGCCGCGTCGCAGGCCGGCACGCTGGTGTTGACCATGCCGTACTTGGCTGGATTGGCGCGCACGTCTTGGAAGAAGGCGAACAGGTCGAGGATCTGCACCGGCTGGTTGGAGAGGGCTTCACGCAACCACAGGTTGAAGATCTCCGACAGACTGGTCAGCACCGGTTGAGCGTTAGCCGGCAAGCTGGCGCCAAAGGGCGTGGCCGCACTGTCGGGCAGGTTACCTACCACCACGTACTTGGCACCTTTGGCCAGCAGCTCGGTCTTGATATAGCCCGCCAACTCGGTCGCGGCCTGCTTCAACAGCTCGTTGGCGCCGAGCTGGGCGGTCAGCAGCAAGCCACTGGCCTGGTCGGCGGTGATCCTGCCGGTGGCGGCGTCGGTCTGGATCTTCGTCGCTGCGGCGACGAAGCCCTCAAACTGGATGAAGACATCGTTCGAGCCACCCAGCACCAAGACCAGCTCGGTGCCTTTGAAGTTGCCAAAGCGCGCCAGGTGGTTGGCGATCTGCGTTTTCAACGGCACCGTCAGCGCGCCGCCACTCTTGCCGATGCCGTTGGCGTCGGTGACGCGCGCGCCGCCCTGGCCATAGGCCGTGCACGAGTTGGCCAGCGCGGCCGAAAGCGCAGCGGCCGGGCACTTCACCGACTGGCCCCCAAAGCCGACTTCATGCGGCGTGAGGGGCAGCCCGAGCGCTGTGGCGATGTTCTCGACCCAGACCGTGCCGCCCGCGCCGTTGGTGGTGAACTTGCCGCCGAAGTAAGGCGCCGCGCCGTTGCCTGTAAGCGAGGTGGCCGGGGCGTAGGCGCCCGCGTCGCTCAAGCTGTCGCCAAAGGAGACGACCGACGTGAACGTGATCTTGGCGGTGGGTGCGCCGGCGGTGGGCGTGCTGCCCGCCACGTAGGGGTCGCCGCCGCCGCATGCCAGGAGCAGCAGGGCTGCAAGTGCAGCGCTGCACAAAGAGCGTTGAAGCTTCATGCGGGCTCCCGAGTCGCCGTCAAGCACGGACGCGCTTGCGCGTATCCGCAGCGTTAGAAAAATGGGTTGTTCAAAGCGCGCTGCTGCGCCAGCAGGCCAAGCCGCGCCTGGCCACCGGCCGACAAGCGCGTGTCGTCAGCCCACAACCAGGTGTCTGCGGTGGCGGTGCCGGCCAGCGTCTTGGTCGTGCAGTTGGGCAGCGCGGCACTGCACGCCACCGTGGCCGCGTCGGTCAGGCCAAAGGCGGAGGGCGCACGCACCATCACCTGCACCATTTCATCGGCCAGCACCAGGCCCACATAGCGACCGTCGTTGACGATGCCCACGCGGATGCGCGCGTTGAGCTCGGACGTCAAGCGCGACAAGAGCAGCGCGCGATCGGTGCCGGGGAAAGCCAGGTTCTGCGCCGCCGCGAAGGGCGACAAGCCGAGGTCGACCACCGTCGAGATGATGACCTTGCCACCCAGGCCGACCACGCGGTTGACCTGCGCGGCGATGGCGTCGCCACGTGCACGCACGTCGGTGGTGAGTGCCGCTTCCGTGCGCGTGGGGAACTGCGCGTAGAGCTCGAGCACGTCGTTGGCGCCGACCAGCATCGTGACCAGGTCTTTGCTATTGAAGCCACCGGCGGCGACCATGGCATCGACTTGCAACTTGAGATCGGCCGCCTTGCCGCCCAGGGTGGCGCGCATCAAGGCCTTGGTTTCGGTCGAGGTCGCCGTCTTGCATTCGTTGAAGACGAAGCTGTAGCTTGCGGCCACGGCCTGCACCCACAGCGGGTAGCTCGTGCAGTCGAGGGTGTCGTCGGCGTTGAGCGCGTTGACCGCGAACTTGCGGCCGTCGGCCTGCAAGAGGCTGGTTTCGTCACCGAAGGCGATCACACGGGTGGGCTGAAAAGTTTGCTGCTGGCTGGTGCCGCCGCCACAGGCGACCAAAGCCGCCGCTGCTGCGCCCCACACCACAAGCGCTCGCGCCAACCCAAAGATGGGGGGCCTGCCGCTGAACATCATCGTCACTCCAAACATCGAAAGCGGCACGCCGCAAAACATCAAGCCGTGGCAGCACGTTGCAGCCGGTCGCGAACGCCTTCCCATGCATCGGCAGGCGGTGGCGTTTCAACCCAGATCTGCGTCGCGCCGGCGGCGTCCAAGCCACGCAGCACGGCGAACAATTCGCGCGCTGCCAGCACCGGGTCGCCCGGCATGGCCCTGTGCATGACACCGCTGGGTAGCGGCAACAGGCTGCGGGAATATACCGCCACCCCAGGGGCGGCCATCGCGGGCAGCGCGGCGAGCTTTTCAGCCATCTGCGTGGCGCTGAACAAGCGCAGTGTCGCCGCAGGCGCGTAGTGCGACTCCAGACTGCCCGAGACACGCGGCGCGGTGGCGTCGCGCTCCACGAGTTGTTGGCCCAGCGCCGCCTCCAGCGCGGCGCGATCGATGCCGCCCGGGCGCAGCAGCACGGGCTGGCCGCGTGTCACATCGACGATGCTCGACTCGATGCCGACATCACAAGGCCCGCCGTCCAGCACCATCAGCCCGGGGCCAAACTCGTCACGCACATGCGCGGCCGTGGTGGGGCTGACGCGACCAAAGCGGTTGGCGCTGGGGGCTGCGACCCCGGCCACACCGAGTTCGCCCGCCGCACGCAAAAGCGCCAGCGCCAGCGGGTGCGCCGGCATGCGCAGGCCGATGCTGGCCTGGCCGCCGGCCGCTGCCGCGCCCACGCCTTCGCGGCGCGGCACGATTAGTGTCAACGGCCCGGGCCAGAAACGCTGGATCAGCGTGGCCGCCAGCGGGTGGATCTCGGCGGCAAACGTATGCGCAGCCGCCACCGAGGCGACATGCACGATGAGCGGGTGGTCGCTTGGGCGGCCCTTGAGCGCGAAGATGCCAGCCACCGCCGCGTCATCGTCAGCACGCGCGCCCAGGCCGTACACCGTTTCGGTGGGGAAGGCGACCAGGCCGCCTTGCGCCAGGCGCCACGCGGCGGCGCGCACGTCGGCGACAACACCGTTCGACATGGTCGTTATCAAAACGGCTCGAAGCCAAGCAGCGCGGCGGCGGTTTGTGCGACCTCACGCGCTTGCGCGAACGTTGCCGCCGTCACCGTCAAGTGGCCCATCTTGCGGCCTGGCCTGGCTTCGGCTTTGCCATAGAGATGCAAATGCACGCCACGCAAGGCCAGGAGCGGCGCCCAGTCGGGCGCGACGCGCTGGCCGGCAGCGTCCAGTGGCCACAAGTCACCCAGCAAATTCAGCATCAGCGCGGGTGAGTGCAGGCGGGGTGCCACCAGCGGCAGCCCAGCCATGGCGCGCACCTGCAAGTCAAACTGCGAGACATCACAGGCGTCGATGCTGTAGTGGCCCGAGTTGTGCGGGCGCGGCGCCATCTCGTTGGCCACCAACTGCGCGCCTTCGAGCACGAAGAATTCGACGCACAGCACGCCGACGTAGCCCAGGCCCTCGGCGAGCCGGCGTGCGCAGGCCACAGCCTCGTTGGCGATGGCGTCGGATACATCGGGTGCGGGCACCTGCGTCAGCGCCAGGATGCCGGCGCGGTGCAGGTTTTGCTGCACGGGCAGCTGCACCATCGCGCCGTCACGGCCGCGCGCGACGACGACGCTGATCTCGTGCGCGAGTGCCAATCTCTTCTCCAGCAGACACGGCGCCTGCGACAGCGCGGCCCAGGCCGCCGGCAACGCGGCGGCGTCGGGCACGGCTAGCTGGCCTTTGCCGTCGTAGCCGAGTTGCGAGGTCTTCAAGATGGCGGGGAA
>JANMMH010000631.1:0-2271 GCA_031373055.1 Rubrivivax sp.
CTGGCGCGAGACCTTGTGGCGGATGATCTTCACGCCTTCGATCTCTTCGCACATGTCCAGCAGTGTGCGCGCCACGCGGCCGTAAACGTCCAGCAGCGCTAGCGACTCGATCTGGCGGTCGGCGTTGCGCAGGCGCCGAACGAGGCCGCGCAAGATAGCGTATGACAGCGTCGAGTTCTCAGGCAGGCAACGCGCGAAGTCGGCGCGTTGCAGCACCAACATGTCAGTCTGCACCTCGGCGCGCACGGTGGCCGAGTGCGGGTCGTTGTCGATCAAGCTCATCTCGCCCACGTAGTCACCCGACTCCAACACCGCCAGGATGACCTCGCGGCCACGGGTGTCACTGGTCAGCACGCGCGCACGGCCATTGAGCAGGATGAACAAGGCGTTGCTCTTGCGGCCCTGCTCGACCACCAACTCGCCGCGACGAAAGCGTCGCTTGACGACGGCGTCGGCGATCGACTGCGCCTGGTCTGCGGTGAGCAGAGAAAACAGCGGCACGCGGCGGATCAGGTCCAGGTTGGACAACATCGACATCTAGAGTCCCCTCTTGTTGTGCTTGATCGATTAGGACGGCGCTTTGAGCCGTGCTGCCACGGTGGGAAAACCGCCGTTCCCGGCACCTTGGCACGCGCCCTGCAAGAATGCCGCTATTGTGCCCATTGACGCGCCCGCCGCCAGCAGGCAAGTCCCCGGGTAAGCTCGTACGTCGGCCCGGTGCCACGCATCGGGATGCGAACCCAACCTACTGGAATCCACAGCATGACCACCCCCACCCACGCCAAGGTGTTGATCCTGGGCTCAGGCCCCGCCGGCTACACCGCTGCGCTCTACGCCGCGCGCGCCAATCTGGCGCCGATGCTCATCACGGGCATGGCGCAAGGCGGCCAGCTGATGACCACCACCGACGTCGACAACTGGCCCGCAGACGTTGCCGGCGTGCAAGGCCCCGAGCTGATGCAGCGCTTTTTGGAACACGCCGAACGCTTCAACACGCGCATCGCGTTTGACCACATCAGCGAAGTCGACTTCAGCCGCAGGCCGTTCACGCTGAAGGGCGACTCTGGCCAATACACCTGCGACACGCTGATCATCGCCACCGGTGCCAGTGCCAAGTACCTGGGTCTGCCCAGCGAAGAAGCCTTCATGGGCAAAGGCGTGAGCGGCTGCGCCACTTGCGATGGTTTTTTCTACCGCGGTGATGTCGTCGCCGTGGTGGGCGGAGGCAACACGGCTGTGGAAGAAGCGCTGTACCTGTCGAATATCGCGAGCAAGGTGCACCTCGTGCACCGGCGCGACAAGTTCCGCGCCGAGGCCATCTTGATCGACAAGCTCATGGCCAAGGTTGAGGCCGGCAAGATGCAGCTGCATTTGTGGCATACGCTGGACGAAGTGCTGGGCGACGCCACCGGCGTGACTGGCGTGCGCTTGAAGTCCACGCAAGACGGCAGGACTCAAGACCTGCCGCTCAAGGGTTGCTTCATTGCCATTGGTCACCAACCCAATACCGACATCTTTCGCGGCCAGCTCGAGATGAAGGACGGCTACATCCTCACGCGCTCGGGGCTGAGCGGCCTGGCCACGATGACCAGCGTGCCGGGTGTTTTCGCCGCCGGCGACGTGCAGGACCACATCTACCGCCAGGCCATCACCAGTGCTGGCACCGGCTGCATGGCGGCACTGGATGCGCAGCGCTTCCTGGAGCAGCAAACGGCCTGAGCGCCGCGATCTTGGCGGCGCTGACTTTGCGGATATACTGCGCGGCTTTGCCGGAAACGGCGGTCGCAACACACCGGGTCGACTCAAGCGTACTTCGCGTTGGGTTCGGCCTCAGGGAGCCAGGGAAGCCCTTCCCTCACGCCCCAGCTGGAGAAATTTATGGCACGCGTATGTCAAGTCACGGGTAAACGCCCGATGGTGGGGAACTCGGTTTCCCACGCCAACAACCGTACGAAGCGCCGCTTCCTGCCTAACCTGCAGTACCGGCGTTTCTGGATGGAAACCGAAAACCGTTGGGTTCGCTTGCGCATCAGCAACGCGGCGCTGCGTTTGATCGACAAAGTGGGCATTGAGCAGGTCGTCGCTGACCTGCGTGCCCGTGGCGAACTCTGATTCGCATTAGGAGAACACCATGGCCACCAAAGGCGGACGCGAAAAGATCAAGCTGGAGTCCACAGCCGGCACCGGGCATTTCTACACCACCAACAAGAACAAGAAGACCACGCCCGAAAAGCTGGAGTTTCTGAAGTTCGACCCCAAGGCACGCAAGCA
>JANMMH010000780.1:0-2161 GCA_031373055.1 Rubrivivax sp.
AAATGGCCGGGCCGTTGGCCCTCACTGTTTTCAATCGCATTGCACTTCCATCCCTTGCGCATCGCCAGCGTCCGAGCCGACACCGACGACGCGCTGGTGCTCAGCTTCGACGTGCCGCCCGAGCTGGCCGAGACCTTCCGCTTCGAACCCGGCCAGCACCTCACGCTGCGCCACCCCGCACTCGAGGGCGACCTGCGCCGCTCTTACTCGATCTGCGCTGGCGCCGGTGAGCCGCTGCGCGTGGGCGTGCGCCGCGTCAGCGGCGGCGCCGTCTCAAGCAGGTTGCAAGTGCATGCCGCGCCAGGGCAGGTGATGGACGTGATTGAGCCACCAGGCCGCTTCGGCGCGGCACTGGCCGAACGGTCGCTGCGCCATTCGCTGGGCATCGCCGGCGGCAGCGGCATCACGCCGATCTTGTCGATCATGAAGACGCTGCTGGCGCGCGACGCCAGCAGCCGCTTCACGCTGCTCTACGGCAACCGCCTGGCCGCGACGACGATGTTCAAAGAAGAGCTGGAAGACCTGAAGAACCGCTACCTCACGCGCCTGGTGCTGCACCCGGTGTTCTCACGCGAGGTGGTTGACTCACCACTCAACACGGGCCGGCTCGACACCGACAAACTCGCGCAGTTCATGCGCTTGATCGGCCATGTCGACGAAGCCTTCATCTGCGGCCCGCACGCCATGAACGACGAGCTTGAGATGACCTTGCTCGCTGCGGGCATGGCGGCGGAGCACGTGCATGTCGAACGCTTCGGCGTGCCGCCCGAACTGGCCGCGCAGCCACTGATCGACGTGCAGGAAGGCGACGCGTCCAGTGCGCGCATCACCATCGTGCGTGACGGCGTCACGCGCGAGATCGGCTTCCAAACCAGCGACGGCAATGTGCTGGCGGCCGCCGCTCGCGCCGGGCTGGACGTGCCGTTTTCCTGCAAGTCCGGCGTCTGCGCCACCTGCCGCGCCAAGCTCGTGGCAGGCCAGGTGCGCATGGCGCGCAACTTCGCGCTGGAAAAGAGCGAGGTCGCCGCCGGCTTCATCCTCACCTGCCAAGCGCACCCGCTGACCGAACGCGTGGTGGTGTCGTTCGACGAGCGCTAACGCTGTAAAGACGCACCATCGCCGTCCGCAGCGCGCCGGCCCGGGCCCGCCACCCGCACTCGCCGCCGTGCTGGCTTGAGCAAGGCCGGCAAGGCTGAGACCCAGCCTTCGGTGGCCGCGCCCTTCTCGTGCAACAAGGTGCGCTTACCCGCCAAGCCAGCAGCCGCAGCGCGGCTGAGCAGGGCCTCGGTGGCGGCTTCGCCCAGCGACAAGAGCCAGTGCTGCCAGCGGCGCATCACGCGCGTGTCGCTCCACAGGTGTGCCAGGGCCAGGCGTTGCGCCAGCGAATGCGTGGCGCAGCTGTCGATGGCGGGCAGCTCCAGCGCACGCGGCGCGATGGCGCCGATGAAGAGCTGGAAGTCCTGGCGCAGGGCGCTCTCGCCGGTGATCTCTTCAGCCATCTCACCGAGTTGGCGCAGGCGGCGGCTCCAGCCCGGCGTGGCGAGCTGCCAGCTGACCAGCGCTTGCAAACCCTGCGCCGGGTTGAGCACGCGCACGCGATTCGGCGGCAGCACGCTCATCGGCATCGCGGCGGCCTCGGCGTGGGGCATGGGGGTGACGAAGGAGATCAGCGCGGCCAGGCGGCGCCAGGCTGCGGCGTCGAGGCCGGCATGGTCGATTTCACCGCGCGCGACCATGGCCATCGCGGTGGCCAGCGCCTGCGCGCTCGTGCAGCCGGCGCGGGCTTTCGCGGCCAGCCGGCTCATCATCACCACATGCCCTGCGGCGTAGCCCGCGTCGTGGCGCAGCCGCTCGATGACCGGCGCGTCGGCCGAGGCCGCCGGGCCACCCAGCGGCTTGAGCGTCACCGGGCAGTGGCTGACCTCGATCTGCGCGATGTAGTGCGCCGTGAGCTGGGTCGTCTCCACGCTGACGCCTTGGCGCCAGGCGTCGATGCGCAGCGCCAGCCAGCGCCGCAAGGCCAGTGTGGCGGCCATCGTGCGCTGGCCAAAGACCGAGCGGCCGGCCTGCCAGCCCTGGCGCAGCGGCGTGCCGTCCAGCAGCAGCTCGGGCGGGGGCACCAGGCCGTGGTGGGCGTGGTCCCAGCCGAGCTGGAAGCCGG
>JANMMH010000829.1:0-3052 GCA_031373055.1 Rubrivivax sp.
GGCAAAGGCTTGCCGGCCTCGATGTTCATGGCCGTGAGCAAGGCGCTGACCAAGAGCGCCATGCTGCGCGCGCCCGATGCCGACCTTGGCGTTGTGATGTCGCAGGCCAACGCCGAGGTCTCGCGCGACAACCCGCAGCAGCTCTTCGTCAGCGTCTTCGCCGCAGTGCTTGACCTACGCACAGGCATGCTGAGCTACTGCAACGCCGGCCACGACAACCCCTATCGTCTACGCGACGGCAATCGCGGCGCGGCGCATGCGCTGGCACGCATCAGCGACGGCGACGGCCCGCCGCTGTGCGCCATCGCCGGCTTCGCGTATGTCGGTGCGAGCTGCCAGCTGCATGCTGGCGAGATGCTGTGTTTGATGACCGACGGCGTGACCGAGGCGCTGAACCCTGCTGCCGAGCTCTACGGCAGCGCGCGTGCGCAGGCCTGGTTGGAGCGCATGGCCACCGCAAGCGCGCAGGCGGTGGTGGACGGGCTGCATGCTGACGTGCTGGCCTTTGCCGATGGGGCCGATGCTGCCGACGACCTCACCATCCTGGCCCTGCGCTGGCGCGGGCCTGAAGGGTCAACCTGATGCGCGCAGCATGAAACGCTCAGCGCACCTGTATCTCCACACGCCGGTTGCGCGCCTCGGCCACGCCGTCGCCCGTGGCCACGATGGGCTCGCGTTTGCCGCGCCCCACCACCAGGATCTGCGTAGGTGCGATGCCACGAGCGAGCAAGGCGGTGCGCACGACGTCGGCACGCTGGCGCGAGAGCCGGTCGTTGAAGGCATCGCTGCCCACCGTATCGGTGTGGCCGATGACCACCACGTCGGGCAGCGGGCGCTTGGCGATTTCGTCGAAGACCGAATCAACCACCTGCTTGGACTCCGCTGTCAGCTCGTCCGTGCCTTCGACGAAATTCAGCGTGAACTGCTTTGGGGGCAAAGGCATCGCGGCCAGCGTTTGCCCATACAGCGCCTGCACCTGCTGGGCGTCCGAGCGGTAGAGCTGCGGGCCGTCACGCGTGAGCGTGGCGGCGGCGTAAGGCTGCGCCAAGAGCAGCGAGCGCCCGCCTTGGGTCACCATCACAGCGGTCAGCTCACCTTGAGAGTTAGGCAACAGCACCACGTTGGCGCTGGGCGGCGGCGTGGTGGCGCAGCCCACCAGCACCGCGAGCAGCCAGGCCAGCACCAGGCTCCTAGTCATGGGCCGACACCACAAACTCGGTGCCACGCACCGCCAGTACTGCAGACGTCGTGCGCACCGTCATCGCCTGCGGCGACTGCTTGGCAATGCGCCCGGAAATCACCGCCAGCGTGCCGCGTCGCAGCTGCGCGTCAAAGCGGCCCTGGCTGGTGGCCGCGTCGAACTCAAAACGCTCCAGCGCCAGGATGCTGTTGGGCCCGGCCGAGAGCAGGGAGTTGTCACGCATGGTGATGCCCACCGAGCCGTCAGCGCCGGTTTTCAATACGTCGGCCGCTTCGAGCAAAAGCCCGACCGTGCCGGGCATCGCCTGGCCCTGGCGTTCCACGGCTACCTGCCCTTTGGCGACCTTGATTTGGCCGACATCGGCATGTGCTGGTGCCCAGGCCAACGCGGCCATGGTGAGCGCCAGGAGAGCCATTGATCTGGTGTGTGGCATGAGGAATCCCCTAAATTGGGCGGCCCAAACACGAGCCGGCGCAAGCTTACCGCGTGCGCGCGCTTCGGCGACATGAACATCGAGATGCGCGCCAGTTTCGAGGCCAGCATGGACCAGCTGCTGCGGGCCATCGACTTTGTCGAAGCCTTCGGCGTGCAGCACGGCTTGCGTGCTGACGACACCACACGCCTGGTGTTGATGGTCGAAGAACTTTTCACCAACACCGCCACGCACGGCGTGGCCTTGCATGTCGGCGATCAGCGTGTGCAGATCGACATCTGCCTGGCCTGCCGTGCCGATCAGCTAACGCTCGAGTACGCGGACAGCGCGCCGCACTTCGACCCCTTGGCGAGCCTGCAACGGGCCAATGGCGAACTCGACACCGAACTCGAAGGCCGCGCTATCGGCCACATGGGTCTGCCTTTGGTGCTGGCGATGGCGACGAGCGCTGACTATGCGCATGTGGACGGACTGAACCGCTTGGCGTTGCGCCTGGCGCGGGGTGGCTAGCTCCCTCCTCCGTGAGGGGGAGGGGGCAAGGCGCTCACCCCGGCAGCGTCCCCGGCAACAAGATCGACCGATCCACACCGCCAATCTTCGTATGCCCACAAAACGCCATCGTCACATCGAGCTCCTTGTGGATGATCTGCAGCGCCTTGGTCACGCCTTCTTCGCCCATCGCACCCAGCCCGTAAACCATGGCGCGGCCGATGTAGGTGCCGCGGGCGCCTAGCGCCCAGGCTTTGAGCACGTCTTGGCCGGAGCGGATGCCGCCGTCCATGTGGACTTCGATCTTGTCGCCCACGGCAGCTACGATCGCCGGCAACGCCTCGATGCTGCTTTGCGCGCCGTCCAACTGGCGGCCGCCGTGGTTGCTAACGACCAAAGCGTCGGCACCGCTTTCTACTGCCAGGCGCGCGTCTTCCACGTCCTGAATGCCTTTGAGGATGAGCTTGCCGCCCCATTGTTTTTTCACCCACTCCACGTCGGGCCAGCTCAGGCGCGGGTCGAACTGCTCGTTCGTCCAGGCGGCCAGCGAATTCATGTCGCTGACGTCTTTCACGTGCCCCACCAGGTTGCCGAAGCTGCGCCGCTTGGTGCCCAGCATGCCCAGGCACCAGCGCGGCTTCATGGCCAGGTTGATGAGGTTGGCGATGGTGGGCCGGGGCGGCGCGGTGAGGCCGTTTTTCAGGTCTTTGTGGCGCTGGCCGATGACCTGTAGGTCGAGCGTTAGCACCAAGGCGCTGCACTGCGCGGCGCGCGCGCGTTCGATCATGCGCACCATGGCGTCACGGTCGCGCATCATGTAGAGCTGGAACCAGAACGGCGCTTGTGTGGCCTGCGCGATGTCTTCGATCGAGCAGATGCTCATCGTCGATAGCGTGAAGGGAACGCCGAACTTCTTGGCCGCCAAGGCC
>JANMMH010000836.1:0-2637 GCA_031373055.1 Rubrivivax sp.
ATGTCTGATGAGTCACATCGCGAGCTGCTGCACCAAGTGGCCGCGCGCGATGCTGGCAGCGAAGCCGCCATGGCCAGGCTCTACAAAGCCTTGAGCCCGGCGGTTTTCGCGTTTGTGCGCCAGCGCCTCTACGGCGCCGACGAGCACGCCGTGCAAGAGGTGGTGGTGGAGACGCTGTACGAGGTGTGGCGCGCGAGCCAGCGCTTCGAAGCACAGTCCAAAGTGCTGACCTGGGTGCTGGGCATTGCCCGCCACAAGCTGCTCGACGCGGCGCGCAAGCGGCCCGACCCCGCACTGCACGACGACATCGACGACCACAGCGAAACACTGGCCGACGAGCAGGCCGACATCACCGCGCAGCTCAGCGCCAAACAGCGCGCGCAGTGGCTGGCTTACTGCATGCAGCGCCTGCCCGAAGACCAGCGCGAAAGCCTGCACCTGCTGCTGGTGGAAGGCCTGGGTGTCGACGAGATCGCCACGCTGCAAGCCTGCCCTGGTGGCACCGTGAAGACGCGCGTCTTTCACGCCAAGCGCAAGTTGAAGGAATGTTTGTCGCGCTGGTTGAAGCACGATGTGCCGGGTGGCACGTCACCGCAATTGACTTGAACCGCCGCACGTCAGCCTGCGACTCAGCGTCATGAACACGCCCACCAATCCCACAGCGCCCGACATGCAGCGCCTGCACGAGCTGTTGCCGTTTCACGCCGTGGGTGCACTCGTCGGTGACGACCAGACCTTCGTCGAACAATGGCTCGCGAAGCACGGCGCCTCGCACCCCGAGGTGACGGCGGAGCTGGCCTGGCTGCGCACCAGCGTAAGCCAAGCGCGCGAGAACGCGTACGAGCCGCACGCGCAAGCGGGGCTCGGCGAGCTGATGGCGCGCATCGCCGCCGAGCGGCCGGTGCCCGTGCCGGCGACACCGGGCCTGGCGCAGCGCCTGCTGGCCTGGTGGTCGTCACGCCCGGCGCTGGGCATGGCACTGGCGGCGGTGGTGCTGGTGCAGACCGTCGTCATCGGCAGCTTCATGCAGCGCGAGGGCGCCGAGCAAGCGCCGCTGTCGGGCAGCGTGACACCGGCCTTGGCCGACGCGGTGGTCTTCAGCGTGGCGTTCAAGTCGGGCGTTAGCGAAGCGGCCATGCGCGAGCTCTTGCAGCGCGAGAAACTGCGTGTCGTCGGCGGGCCGTCGGCGCTGGGCTTGTGGCGCGTGGCAGCGGACAAGGCACGCGCCGACGCCGCGTTGGCGGCCCTGCAAGGTGCCGTCGTCATCGTCGAGTCGGTGCAGCGCGAGCCATGAAAGTTCTGCTCATCCTTCTCCTCGCGCTGTGCTCCTGGGCACACGCCCAGACACCACACAAAGACGGCGTGGTGACAGCGCCGCGCGACAACGCCGGCAAGCCGGGCGAACCTGGACCGGCGCGCTCGGGCGTGCGCCTGCTGCCAGGCATCGCCATCACCATTTCGCCCGGTGCGCTGCTTCGCGCCATGCGCCCGAGCGAGCGCGAGCGCGAAACGCATGAGCGCGGCGAGCTGCTGGTGCTGTGGAGCGACGAGAGAGCCGCGCGCGACGGCCTGGCCTGGCTTGCCGGCCGGGGCCATCAAGCCACCGAGACCCGCGCGCTCGCTGAGCTTGACGTGACGTTGGCGCTCTTCGTCTTGCCCGACACCGCCAGCGCGCTGCGCCTGCGCGACGAGCTGCGCCGCGCGCAGCCGGAATGGACGATCGACCTCAATGCACGCGCCTATCCGATGCAGCGCAACGCCGCAGCCGCGGCCAGCACCGCACCCGCGCGGCTGTATGCCTTGGCCATGCTGGGCCAGAGTGCAGCGCCGGCAAACGCGGTGATGCCACGCGTTGGCGTCATCGACGCGCCACTCGACGCCGCGCTGCTGACGAACGAGGCCGCGCGCTGGTGGAACGGCAGCACGCTTGAGCTGCGCAGCGTGCTCGGTGCCAACGATCTACCCGGCCCCACGCTGCACGGCAACACCATCGCGCTGCTGATGGCCGGCGCCCCTCTGGACAACGGTTATGCCGGCGCCGCGCCGGCGCTCTCACTTTCCTGGGCCGTGGCCATGCGCCGCGTGGGTGACGACCCCAGCACCAACAGCTGGCTGCTGGCGCAGGCGCTGGACTGGCTGCTGGCACGCAAGGTGCAGCTCATCAACATGAGCCTGGGCGGCGCGGGCGACCAGATCTTGCGCGCGGTGGTGGCGCGTGTGCTGGCGCGCCAGGTCGCCGTGCTCGCCGCCGCCGGCAACCAGCCCGACGCGCTGCCCGTCTACCCCGCCGCCTATGCCGGCGTGTGGGCCGTGACGGCCATCGACGCAGCAGGCCAGCTGTATGAGCGCGCCAACCGTGGCGCGCACGTTGCCTTCGCAGCACCCGGCGTCGATGTCTGGGTGCCCGACGCCGCCAGCCTGACGGCCACACCCTCCGTGCTGGCTGGGCGTTATCACAGCGGCACGTCTTACGCCACCGCCTTGGCCAGCGCCGCCCTGGCGCGCTTGCCCGCCGCCTTTTGGCAGCTGGACGCCGAGGCGCGCAAGAGCCGCCTGTGTGCCGGCGCGCTGGCGCTGGCGCAAGGCAGCAGCGGCGGCTGCGGCCGGCTGCGGCTGGACGACGCGGCGCTGGCGGCC
>JANMMH010000840.1:0-15089 GCA_031373055.1 Rubrivivax sp.
CTCGCATGCATTTCCCCTTCGGCCCAGACAACCCAGGCCGCGCGAGAAGTTTGAACCCGAGGTAGCTCACAGAGTGAGCCTGTCACTACTCAATGCGAACAGCGCCATAAGCATTCCCTAAACGTAGCCGGGCCACCCCCATGCCGACGCTGCGCGCAGACCTAAGTCATCGATCGCAACTCGGTATCAAGCGCCAAGTTTTTCGAGCCGCTCCTTGGCATTTTCGAGCGCCTTCTTCGAGCCTTTGCCGGCGGCGACGAACTTCGTGAACGACGCGCGTGCCTGCTCCTTTTGGCCCAGCGCCTGCTGCGAAATGCCCACGCGGTAGGCGATCGGGAAACGCTCGGCTGCGGTGTGCGCGGCCAGGCCGTTGAAGAGCTTGATGGCCTCGGCGTGGGCGCCGGCTTCGGCCTGCACCCGTGCCAGGCCCCAGGCGGCGCTGGGGTCTTCGGGGCGTTCGCGCAGCAGGCGCTCGAAGGCTGGGTGCGCACGCTCGGCCTGGCCTTCGTTGACCAGTGCGATGCCGGCCGCGTAGGTCCAGCCGGCGGCGTCGTCGGACAGCGCACGGTCTGCGCCGCTCTTGACTTGTGCCAAGAGCTGCAAGGCCGCCTCGGGCTTGCCTGCGGCGATCAACACGCGGGCTTCCAGGGCCCGTGCTTGTTCGGCGTTAGCAGCTCCTTTGGCCAGCTCTTTGGCCTTGCTGGTGCTGCCGCCAAGCATGCCGGGTGCCACCAGGTAGAACTCGGTGAGTGCGCTGCGCGCCGGGAACCATTGGCCGTCGAGTGCCAGCGCCTGCGCCAGGGAGTCTTTGACGCGGCCCACGCTCGACGCGGCTTTGAGCATGCCTTCGCTCATGGCTTGAACGCCGAGCACGGTGCCCAGCGCGTAGTGGCAGGCGGCGGCCTGGGGCTGGCGTTGCACGCAGGTTTCGGCGTGGCCGATGGCGGCCTTGCGCCTCGCGCCGTCGTCTGCACTGTTGCCGCCGCGCAGTGCGGCGATGGCGAATGCCAACACGGCTTGCGCGTCGTCCGCCTTGGCGCTCAGGCGGCCGGCGCCAGCCTTTTCCAGATCGGCCACGCGGTCGGCGATGTACATCGCTTCCAGCGCCGGGTCTTTGAAGAACTGCGCGTGCGCGGCGCTGGCTGCGACCAAAGCGATGGCTGCGACGATGGGCCTGGTAATAACAAGAAAACGGTGCATGGTGCAAGGCTGCGGTGATGACGATGGCGGCATGATGGCCCAGGCGTGCCTCGCGCCGAAGCGCGCTGCGACGAAACGCATGCGACAGAGATCAAGCGCGCCGCCAGCGCGATGGGAGGCGGCAGCGAACGCTCGCGCCTCAGCCCCCGCGCAGCAGCGCCAGGTTCACCGGGTTGCGCTGCAAGAAGCTTTCGCGAAAGTCCGTGGGCACGTCGTGCTCGCAGCGTGCCGCGAGCCATTGCCGCGCGCCGGCAAGCACGGTCTCGGACTGGGCTCCGGCGCCGGCCACACGCAGCGCGTGCGCGGCATGCAGCCAGACCTCGCCGCCGTACATCAGCGTGGGCGCCACGTGCTCGGCCAGCGCCAGCGCTTCACCTGCGGCGACCGCACCGCGTGGCTGGTCGGCGGCAGCCAGCAGCTGCGCGCGGCGCACCCACGCGGCCAGCACCGAGCCACGCAGGCCCAGCGCCTGCGCCCGCGTCTGCACCGCGTCGAGCTGCGCCAGCGCTTGCGCCAGGGGCATGTCGAGCGCGGCTTCGGTGTCGACGATGAAAGCGACCTCGGGCCAGCCATGGCTGGGTACTTGCGCGCGTGCTTGAGCCAGCAGCGCGCGCGTGTCCTGGCCCAAACGCCGCGCCAACTTGGCCGCCAGCACAGCGTGGCGCGCCGCGAAGTGCGACGCCAGTGCACCCGGGGCGAGGGCCGCCGCCAGCGCCTGGCTGGCGCGTGCATGCTGGCCCAGGTCAAGCCAGCAATGCGCCAAGTGCATCTGCACCACCGGCAGGCGCGCCGGGTTGCTCTGGCTGAGCTCGGCATGCGCTTCACTGGCGGCGGCAAGCGCTTCGCCATAGGCGCCTATGGCGCGCGCGCACTGCATGCGCAAGACGGCCACAAAGCCCACCGTGCTGCCCTGCATGTCGTAGGCGGCAATGACTTGGCGCGCCTGCACCAAGGCGCCGTGCGCCTGCGCCACATCACCCACATTGAGCCGGCTCACGGCGTGGTTGGCGAGTTCGGAGACTTGCTGCGCGGGGTTGCCCGTCTGGCGTGCCGCCGCGATGGAAATGTGCCGGTGCTCGGCGGCCTTTTCAGGCTGACCCAGGTTGTCGAGCACGGCGGCAAAGTTGCCGTGGAATTCACTAGCTTGCTCGGCGCCGAGCAGCTGGTCGACCCCAGGCAGCAGCGCCTCGAAGTGCGGCAAGGCGTCGTCAAAGCGCCCGGCCTGCGCCAGTGTGGTGGCCAGGCGCTGGCGGATGACGGCAGTCAGCGCGCCGTCGCCGAGCGGGCTGGCCAGCAGCAGGGCCTCATGGCCATAGCGCAAGGCCCCTGCTTCGTCAGCGATCTGGATGCAGTACCAGGCGCGCCGGCCCATCGCTTGCGCGCGCTGCACCGGGCTGTGCGCCAGCGCATCCAGCCGGTCCAGCAGCGGGTAGCCGCTGGCTTGGCGGATGGTGTTCATGTGCGAGTCGATGGCGCGGGCCACGCTGTCGAAGGCGGCATCGGTGTCGCCGCTGGCTTGCGCGATGTCGGCCGCGCGCAGCAAGAAGTCAATGCGCTCGTGCTCGCGCAGGGCCGCGTGCGCGCGCTCTGCCGCCAGGCGCAGGCTGGGCAGCGCGCGCTCACGTTGACCCGCAGCTTCCCAGTGCGCGGCCACACGCGCGGGCTCGCCCTGCGCGGCCTCCAGATGTTCGGCGAGCTTGGCGTGCAGGTGGCGCGCGATGACCGCAGGCACACCCGCCAACACAGCTTCGAAGATGAGGTCGTGCGCGAACTCATCGCCCACCAGCACCTGCTGCGTTTCCAGCTCGTGCCACGCGTCGGCCAGTTGCAGGGCGTTTTGCTGCGTCAGCTGCTCGGCCAGCGTGAGCTTGAAGTCGACGCCGGCCACAGCCGCCAGCCGCGCCAGCATCAGTGCCGGCGCACTCAAGCGCGCGAGCTGCTGGCCGATGAGCTGCGCCAGCGAGGTCGAGCGTGGCAGCTCGGCCTGCGTGGCCAACGCACCGTCGGCCCAGGCGAGCTTGAGCGTTTCTAGCGCGAAGAGCGGGTTGCCGCCACTGCGCTGGCGCAGGCTCGTTGCGAGTGCCGCGCCGTGCACGCCGTGCAGGTGCAACGAGTCGATGAGCTCGGCCATCTGCGCCACGTCCAGCGCGGCCAGGCCCACGCGCGTAAGCGGCCCGGCGCTGGCCAGCGCGCCCAGAAGCGCCTGCTGGCGCGACAGTGGCTCGGGCGGGCGCAGGCCCAGGCACCAACGAAAACTTGGCGTCTGGCGCGGCGCGGTCAGCAGGGCTTGCAGCAGCTCGACGCTGGCGCCGTCGGCGAAGTGCACGTCGTCAAGCACGAGGCCGTCCACGTGCTCGCGTGCGCGTGCCAGCAGCTCCTGCACCGGCCCCAGCATCGGCGTGCCATGCGCTTTGCCACGCATGCCGGCGTCGGGGTCCAGCGCGGGCAAGAGCGGCGCCAGGCGGCGGCGCATCGCGGCGGGCAGCGGCGCCGGCAGCCGGCTGACGACGGCGTGCAAGAGCCTGGCCATGCTGGCGTAAGGCACCAGCGCGTCACCGGGCCGCCCGGCGGCGAGTACCAGAGCCGGCGCGTCGCTGGCCAGCGCTTGCAGCAGGCGCGACTTGCCCATGCCCGCTTCGCCCTGCACCAGCACCACGGCGCCGGCATGCCAGCCGCGGCGCAGCAACGCCAGTTCGGCGTCGCGGCCGATCAAGCGCGGCGGGCGCAGCAGCGTCACGGGCAGGCTGTGGCTGCGCGGTGGTGCGGGAAGCGCTGGCGACGGTGTCGCGTCGCCGCTAACGCTTAAGGTGTGCGCGTCAATGGCGCGTGTGCCTTCGTCGATGGTGCGCAGCAGCGCCAGCGTTTCAGCCCCCGGCGTGGTGCCGACCTCGTGCTTGAGCTGGGCCTCGCAGGCGTCAAACGCCAACAGCGCGCCGGCGCGGTCGCCTCGCACATAGTGCAGCCGCATGACACGCCGGTGCGCGTCTTCCGACAGCGGCTCGAGCTCGCGCAAGGCCAGCGCCAGCGGCAGTGCCGCGCCGGCGTCACCCTGCGCTTCGAGCGCGGCCACTTGCGCTTCGAGCCTGCCGCGCTGCACATTGCGCCGGCGCTGGCGCTCGGCGGCCAACCAGGTCTCGAGCTCGGGGTAGCCCTGCACGTGCAGCGCGCCCAGCAGCGTGGGCGCGTCGGCAAGGTCGTGCGCCACGTCGTCGGCCAAGCCCAGCAAGACGCTGCCGCTGACGAGCTCACGGCCTGCAAGTTTCTTCAGACGAAAAAGCCGTTGGCGCAAGGCGTTGCGCGCGGACTCGGGTTCGCTGTCGGGCCACAACAGCGCCGCCAAACGCTCGCGTGGCGTGGCGCCTTCTACGGCCAGCCAGGCCAGCAGCAAGGCGTCTTGCGCGGCCAGCGCCTGCGCTTGCCAATACGGCGCGCCAGCCAGACGCAGTGGCGCAAAGTCGGCGGCAGACGTGCTGGCTTGTGGCACGGCCACAGCTTACGAAAACAGCGCCCCGCGCGCCGCGTCGGTGATGGCCAGCACGCAAGGGTGGGTGACACGGCGCTCGACCGAGATGGCTACAAACTGCTCCACCAGCTCGTCGCTGCGGCCCACCACCTTGAGCTGGTATTGCGTAGCGATGTCGCGCTCCAGCACGGTGGGCGCCATCACCACGCCACGGCCCTCGCGGCCGAATGCTTTGAGCAGTGCGCCGTCGTCAAACTCGCCCACCACACGCGGGTGCAACTGGTGGCGTATGAGCCAGGCGTCGACCTGGCCGCGCAGCGACGAGCCCGCCCCCGGCAGCAACATCGGCGCGCCGCTCAGGCACTGCGGAAAGGCACCCCGCAGGCTGCGCGCCAAGGCCGGCGCGGCCAGAAAACTCAACGTCGACGAGCCCAGCGCGTGGTTGAAGGCTTTCACGCTGACCTGGCGCGAGAGTGGCCTGTCGGCCAGCACCAGGTCAAGCTTGTGCAGCGCCAGTGCGCCCAGCAGATCGTCGAACTTGCCTTCGCTGCAGATGAGGCGTACCGCCTCGCCCGCGTCGAGTGCGGGCTCCAACAGCCGGTAGGCCACGGTCTTGACCATCGAATCGGCCACCCCGACGCGAAACTCCAGCACGCGCCTGTCTTCGCCGCGCTCGCGCATGGCGCCTTCGAGCTCACCGCCCAGGCTGAAGATCTGGTCGGCGAAGGCCATCGCCACGCGGCCGTCGTCGGTGAGCTCGAGCTTGCGCCCGCTCTTGCGGAAGAGCTTGCGCCCGAGCCGCCCTTCCAGCAGCTTGATCTGGCTCGACAGCGTTTGCGGCGTGGTGTGCAGCTGTTCACCCGCGCGGGCGATGCCGCCGGCGCGCGCCGTCACCCAGAAGTAATGCAGGTGTTTGTAGTTCATCAGTTTTTCTCGAACTGAAATAGTTCAAAGATCGCATTTACGCGAAGCAACGATAACCCTAGATTGCGTGGTGTCGCTGTGCCACGCCGTGGGTGCCTGGCCTCCGGCGCGATTGTCCTACGCTGAACTTTCAGGAGATCTCCATGCGCATGAGCACCAAAGGCCGCTTCGCCGTCAACGCCATGATCGACCTCGCCTTGCGCCAGCGCGCCGGCCCCGTGGCGCTGGCCGCTATCGCCGCACGCCAACAGATCTCACTGTCCTACCTGGAGCAGCTCTTCAGCAGCCTGCGCCGTGGTGGCCTGGTGCTGAGCACGCGCGGCCCCGGCGGCGGCTACACCTTGGGCCGCGACGCCGTGGCCATCTCGGTGGCCGACATCATCATCGCCGTCGAAGATGGCAGCGACGTCGTGGCCGATGCTCACGCCGAAGCACAAGCCCAGGGCGGCGCCGGTGGCAGCTCCATGCTGTGGGCTACGCTGCGCGACGTGATGCTGCGCCACATGGCCACCATCTCGCTGCAGTCGCTGGTGCAAGAACAGATCGACCAAGGTGCGACGATCGAAGACAAACCCACGCGCCGCCCGCCGGCCCGCGCGCCCGCACCCAAGCCTGTGCGCACCAACGCGCCGAACTCGGTGTTTGCGTTCGGGCAGTCGTTCGCCCGGACTTAGCGCGCCACCGGCGCTGTCACAGAGCCAATACAAACGTCGCGCTCGCGACGACCTGGCCGTTGGCCATGACGTCCACGCGGTGCGCGCCAGGGTGGTAGCGCCGCGTGGTGACTTCTCGCATCGAGTGGCGCCTGGTCAAGGCGCGGTGCTCGCCTTTGGCCAGCGTGAGCTGCCAGCCTTTAAAAATCTTGGCGCGTGTGCTGCCGTCGGCTTTGACGTGATGCACGGCGTAGTCGAGCACCAGCGTTTGCGCGCGTGATGACATCGACTGCAACGCCAGCGCGAGGGTGAAACTGTCGCCCACACGAACGCGCTTGCGGTCCAGCGTCAAGCTGGCCGTGCCCTTGAATGCGGCGCCCAGGCCCCAGGCTTCGAGCACGCGCGTGTCGCCCTGTTTCACCAGCGTGCGGCTGGCGTGGCGCAGCAGCGCCACGCGCTCTTGGCTGGCGCCTGGCAGGTGGCTTGCCAGCCAGTCCGCCACCACGGCCGGGTGGTCTTTGGCGATGTCGTTCAGGTGGTTGGCCACGCTGCGGCGCACGTAGGCGCTGGGGTCGTCTTGCAGCGCGCGCAAGAGCGGCAGCGTCGGCGCGGGATCGGCGACCAAGGCCGTCAGCCGCAGGCCCCAGGGCAGACGCGGGCGCGAGCCTTCGCTGACCAGGCGGCGCACATGCGCGCTTTCGTCGTGCGTCCAGCGCGTCAGGGTTTCGAAGCACAGCGTGGGATGCGTGGCGATGAAAGGCCGGATGGCGAATTCGGCGCTGAAGCGCTGCGTCATGGCGTGCAGCGCTTGCAGCGCGCGTTCGGGCTCGTGCATGCCGCGGCGCATGACAAATTCACCCAGGCTCCAGACCACCCAGCCGGCCAGGCCATCGGCGGGGTTGCGTTCGCCGTTGGGCTCGTCTCCCTTGGCTTCGTCACACTTCGGCGCCGGCGCCAGCGCGGCTTCAATCAAGCCAGCAGCACGCTCGAAGTCTTGCGGCAGCGTGGCCTCCAGCGCGCTGGCGATCTGCATGGCGCGAGCTTTCATCTCCAGCGCGTCCAGGCCCACGCCGGCCTCGCGCACGAAGCGGCGCTGGTCGAACGCTGGCCACACGCGCTTGAGGTGCGCCGGTGTATTCGATCAGCGCGTCGTTGAAGAAGGTCTTGAAGGCTTCGGTCACGGCGCTCAGTCGCTCAGCCCAGGCTCACCGGCAGGTGCTTGAAGCCGCGAAAGCGCACACGGCGGTCGCGTTCGGGTTTAGCTCGGGGGCTGATGCGCGGATAACGTGCAAGAAGCGCTGACAGCGCGATGCGCGCTTCCAGCCGCGCCACGTTCATGCCTGAGCAAGCATGTGCGCCGTGGCCGAAGGCGAGGTGGTGGTTGGGCGTGCGCGTGATGTCCAGCCGCCCGGGCGCTTCAAACTGTGCCGCGTCGTGGTTGGCCGCACCTATGGCCAAGGTAAGGAAGCTGCCGCTCGCCAACTCGCGGCCCGCAAGCTGCAGCGGCGCCGTCGTCACACGGTTGTTCAGCTGCAAAGGGCTCTCAAAGCGCAGCAGCTCTTCCACCGCCGTGTTGATGTGATGTGGCTGCGCCACCAGCAATTCAAGTTGATCACGCTGCGCCATCAAGGCAAACATGCCGTTGCCGATGAGGTTGGTGGTGGTTTCATGCCCGGCATTGAGCAAGAAGATGCAGTTGTGCAAGAGCTCGGCTTCACTCAGGCTGCCTTCAGCGTCACCGCGCAACAAGCGCGTTAGCACGTCGACCTCAGCGTCACCTGGGTGCTGCTGGCGGTGCCGCACCAGCTCACGCAGGAAGGCGCAGAAGTCGCTCACCGCCGCGTTTCCACGGGCCAGGACTTCGGCCGAAGGTGCGGGCTCCAGCGCCGACAGAATCGCCAGCGACCAGGCGCGCAGCGGCCCGCGCTCGGCGTGTGGGATGTCCAGCAGGTTGCCGATCACTTCCACCGGAATGCGCGCTGCGAAATGCTCCACCAGGTCGGGCTCGGGCTCGTCGGCCAAGGTGTCCAAGAGTCGATCGACCAGCTGGGCGACGCCGGCTTCCATGCGCGCGATCGCACGCTGGTTCAGCGCGCCCATGAGGATGCGGCGCACGCGCGTGTGCAGCGGCGGGTCGTTGAAGACCAGGCTGGTGGTGTGGTGCTCAAAGAGCGGCGAGTTGCCGAACTTCGGCGCGAACTCGCGCTTCTTGTCGGAGCTGACGTGCGCGCTGCGGTACACGGCCAGCACATCGGCGTAGCGGGTCAGCAGGTAGCTGCCGGGTGCCAGCTCGTGCACGGGGCGGTGCTCACGCAGCGCGGCGTAGTGCGGGTAGGGGTCGTCGATGAAACCCGGCGGCGGGTTCACCAGGCTGAAGCCTTGCAGATGCACGTTCATGGGTGGGTCCCTAGCTGCATGGCCGAGCGGCGCCTCACGCACCATGAACGATGCGCAAGCCACGCACCTTGGCAAAGTCGCGGCCATGGGTCACCAGGGCCGATGCGCCCACGTCGAGCGCGGTGGCCAGCTGTATCGCGTCGGGCAACTTCAGGCCGTAGCGCGAACGCAGACGGGCGGCCTGGACGGCGATCCCGGCGGTGACAGCCACCACCTCGAACGCCCGCAACGCCCGTTCATAGCGCCGCGCCAGTGCATCCTGTCCGGCCTTGAATGGCCCAACCAACACGTCGGCCAAGGTGACGGCAGACAGGGCGACGTAAAGCTGCTGCGCGCGGCTGGCTTCAAACAGCCCGACAAAGCGCGGCGCGAACTCGGCGTGGTCTTGCAGCAGGTATATGAAGGGTGCGCTGTCAACCAGCACTTTGCTGCCCGCAGGCAGGTCGCACCACAGGGCTGCGGTCTGCGTGGCGTCAGTGGCGCCGCGAGTGCCCGTGCTCAAGTGGCCGACCCGGCCTTTCGGGCCAACACGGCTCGTCGCGCCCATGGGCGCCATAGATCGGCGTGCCATGCTTCAACGCCACTCGTCACGCAATGCGTCGATGCTGCCCGCCACATCCCTGCCCCACAGCCGCTTGCCTGTGCCTCGCAGCAACAGCAATTCGGTCGCGGCGGGGCGGCCGGCGGCAGAGGCGAGCGACGTCAACGGCACGATGGCCGCCACCGGCTTGCCGTGGCGGGTGATCACGCTGGCCTTGCCGGCGCTGGCATCGGCGACCAGCGCGGGCAGTGAGGCACGAGCCTGCTCGACGCCGAAGGATGGGTTGTGGTCCATGAAACCGCCTTGCTTGAAGTCTGTACAGCTTGTACAGAGTCTGCCACAAGCGGCTTGACGGCGGTTGAGCCGATAGGCGCCGCTTGGCCCGATGGCTGGGCACCATCAACTCGGGGCCGAAGCCTTGCAGACGCGGGTTCGTCGGCGAGTCCATGGCGCGGCATGTTGTCGGCGGGACCTATAGTGCTTGCATGAATACCTTGCCCCCCGAACTGCATGGCTCCGCCGTCTGGCGCGGACCGGAGATGGCCGCGCGCAGCGATTGGATCGAACCGCTGTCAGCCGCCGAGGTGGAGGAGATCGAAGCCGCCGTACACGCCAACGCCCAGGCCGACATTGCCCAGCTGCGCGCCGCACACTTCCCGCTGCCCCTGCTCGCGCCGCGCCTCGCGCGCATCCGCGCGGACGTGCTGCACGGCCGCGGCTTCGCGCTCTTGCGTGGCCTGCCCGTGCAGCGCTGGACGCTGCGCCAAAGTGCCACGGCGTTTTTCGGCATCGGCGCGCACCTGGGGCCGGCCGTGTCGCAGAACGCCAAAGGCCACGTGCTGGGCCATGTGCAAGACCTGGGGCTGAGTGCTGACGACCCGAATGTGCGGATCTACCAAACCCACGAGCGCCAGACCTTCCACACCGACAGCTGCGACATCGTGGGCCTGCTGTGCCTGCGAGTCGCCAAGCACGGTGGTGACTCCGCGCTGGTGTCGTCGAACACGCTGTGGAATGAGATGCGCCGGCGCGCACCTGAGCTGGCCGCACTGCTGCTCGAGCCCATCGCCACCGACCGCCGTGGCGAGGTGCCGCCGGGTGAAAAGCCCTACTTCACCATCCCCGTCTTTAACTGGTTAGTTACGCAGCATGATGATCAAACGGCTGGCCATATGTCGGCCATCTACCAGCGCCAATACATCGACTCCGCGCAACGCTTCGAAGACGCGCCGCGTCTCACCCCCGCGCATGTCGCCGCACTCGACCTCTTCGATGAACTCGCCAACGATCCGCAGTTGCACTTCCTCATGACGCTGGCGCCGGGCGACATCCAGCTCGTGCACAACCACACCCTGCTGCACGACCGCACGGCCTTCACCGACTGGCCCGAGGCCGAGCGCCGCCGCCACCTGCTGCGCCTGTGGCTGGCGCCGTTGGACGCGCGCCCGCTGCCACCAGTGTTCGCGCAGCGCTATGGCAGCGTCGTGCCCGGAGCACGTGGTGGCGTGCCTTCGCCGGTGGCGTTGAATGCGCCGCTGCGGGCGGAGTGAAGCATGCGGCCCTCCCTTGCCCTGGCAACACATCGAGAGCAGATCCTGGCCTTGGCGGCTGCGCGCGGCGCCAGCCGGCTGCGTGTTTTTGGCTCGGCAGCCAGCGGCATGGATCGCGAAGGCAGTGACCTCGACCTGCTGATAGACATGCCTATGGGGACATCGCTGCTGCAAGTCGTCGGCTTGCAGCTCGATATCCAGGACGCGCTGGGCGTCAAGGTTGATCTGTGCACCGAACGCGAGTTGCATCCCACGTTGAAGCCGCGCATTCTGGCCGGAGCGCGACCGGTATGAACGAGCGCGACGCGCTGTTCCTCAGGCATGACCTCGATGCCGTCATCGACATCGCAACCTTCACCAGCGAAGGCCGCGCCGCCTTCATGACCGACCGAAAGACACAGAGTGCCGTCATTCGCCAGCTCGAAGTCATCGGCGAGGCGGTGAAGAACCTCAGCCCCGAGCTCACCCAAAGCGAAAAAGGTGTTCCCTGGCGTCAGATCGCCGGCGCACGCGATCGGCTCATGCATGCCTACTTCAGCGTCGATCTCGATGCGATGTGGAGCATGGTTGAGCGCGACCTGCCAACGCTGCGCGTCAACATCGAGCGCATAGCCGGCGGCAAGTAGTCCGTTTGGCAGGCGCTTGCGGCGGCTGCCCCCGCGCATGCCGTCAACAGGAATATTCCATAGCCGAACCACGCGCTGCGCCTCGTAGACTGGCGCGAGACGCGCCGCCGGGTGCGCCACTGCGCGAAAGGCCGACGGCCCATGTCTGTTCATCGCCCTGCACGAGCCGCCAAAACTGCCCCAGCGCCTGTCCGAACGTCCACTGCCGCGCAGCTCGACGCGCTGGCGCTGCGCGTGCTCAAACACTGTGCGCTGATCGAGTTGCCCGAGGCCGAGGCCGCCGCGTTGGCCATGCTGGCGCTGGCCGAGCGCGCGAAATCGGCAGCCTTGACGGCGCAGGCGCTGTGCAGTCGATCGTTCGTGCAGGTGCGGCAGGAGCGCTTTGCCGACGCCGCCGCCAGCGCGCTGCATGCGCTGGCTCTCGCGCGCAAGGCGCGCCGCCCTGAGCTGATCGCACTGGCGCTGCTGCGCCATGCCGGCGCCACGCTGCCGCGCGACCCGGCCGCCGCAGCCACCAGCGCCGCCGAAGCCGCACAGCGCTTCGAAGCGCTGCAGGACCCCGCCCAGCAAGGCCAGGCGCTGCGCCTGCTGGCCACAGTCAAGATGGCGCAGGCCGACACCCCCGAGCACCGCGCCATGGCCGACCGCGCCATCGAGCTCGCGCGCGCCAGCGGCGACCTGGCCGGCCTGGGCCGCGCCATCAGCACGCGCTACCACGGCAGCCCAGACCTGGCCGTGCGGCTGCGTGGGTTGCGCGAGGCGCATGCCGCCTACCTGGCTGCGGGCGACCTGTACTTCGAAGCCCGCAGCCACCACACCCAGAGCGTGGCCTACCAGCGCCTCGGGCTCTTCCACCGCGCGCGGCGGGCTATCGGCCGCGCCATCGAGATGCTCGGCAGCACACGGCGAGCGGCGGCGCGCGTGAACCCGCTGAGCATCGCGGCCTCGATCGACATACAGCTCGGTCACTTCGACGCAGCACGGGCGGCGTTGCAAGAGGCTGCAGCGGCTCTGCGCTCGGACCCGGACCCCTACGCCGCCGGGATTCAGTCTTGGATCGAGGCCGGGCTCGGATACTGTTGCCGCGACCCGGCGCCGCAGGTCCTGCGCAAGTTCGCGCGCGTGGCCAAGGCGGTGGCTGGGCGTTGGCAAGAGGTCTTCGTCCTGACCTGGAAAGCCGAGGCCGAGCTGCACTACGGGCGCGCCGCAGCGGCACTGCGCAGTGCCCGGCGCGCCGTTCAGGTGCTGGATGCGCGCAAGGGCGTGGTCGGCAACGGCTACGAGTCGGACGCGTCCGTGCTCTGGCAATTGCACCGCGCGTTGCTCGCCAGCGGCCGCGGCGCGTTGGCCCTGGCGCCCTTGGCTCGCGCCTACAGCCTCTTGGTGGCCGGCATCGCGCAGATGAGCGACGAAGGCTTGCGCCGCACCTACCTGCATGCGCCAGGTGCCCACGCGCCCCTGCTGCAGGCGTGGGTGGCGCACGGCCGGCAAGCCGGCCTGCTGCGCGCCGAGTTCACCGCGCACTTGGGCGGCCAGGCTCTGCTGTCCGAGCCGATGCAGCGTCTGGTCGACACCGGCCTGCGGCTGAACGAGCTCACGACCAGCAGCGACTGGCGCGACTTCGTGGTCGAAGAAGTCGCCGAACTGCTGGGCGCGCAGCGCGTGCTGCTGGTGCTGGAAGGTGGTGGCGGCGGCGCGAACGACATCGCCGCGCAGCTGCTGCCGCAGGGCGAATCGGCCGACGCGCTGCTGCAGGCCGTCTCGCCCTGGCTCACCGAGGCCCGCCGCACGCGTGCGGCCACGCTGCGCCACGGCCCTGAGCTCGGACCGGGCACCGACGAACTGGATCAGCGCAGCTGCCTCGTCGCCCCGCTGCTGGCCCAAGGGCAACTGCTGGGCTTGATCTACGCCGACCTCGAAGGCCTCTTCGGACGCCTGCACGACAGCGACCGCGACCTGCTCGCCACCTTCGCCACGCAGGCCGCCTCCGCCCTGGCCAACCTGCGCACCACCGAAGGCCTGGAGCAGCAGGTCGCCGAGCGCACAGCGGCACTGGAGCAGCGTGCACTTGAGCTGGCCATCATCAACAGCATTCAGCAAGGCATGGCCGGCCAGCTCAACGCGCAGGCCGGTGGTGACTTGGCTGCGGATGCACTGACCACCGCCTTCGAGCCGGTCGCACAACGCATCCAAGGGGCGCGCCAATTGGGTGGGCTCGTGCACTTTGAATTCGAGCTCGACGCTGCGTTGGGCTTCAGTCTGCAGCCGAGTGCAGTCGAACCGACGCCCGCAGTCTTGGAGCAGTTGCGTCGACTGCAACCGCTCCTGATCGCGACCGAAGCCGAGGCCTTGCGGCTGGGCGTCAAACCCGCCGAGCTTGGCGCGGCTTTTCGCTGCCGTTTGTACGCTCCCATCGGTGCCGGCGGGCGGCTGCTCGGCAGCATCGTGATGCAGCCTCGCCACCGTCAGCAACAGCACACCTTCAGTGCGGCCGAGCAGCGGCTGTTGAGCACCGTCGCGGCGACCCTGGGCACGGCGCTGGAGAACACGCGGCTGGTCGATCAAGCCCAGGCGCTGCTCAAAGAGACCGAAGCCCGCAACGCCGAGCTGGCGGTGATCAACAGCATCCAGCAGGCGATAGGCGCGGCGCTGGACTTCCAGGCCATCGTCGATGTCGTGGGCGACAAGTTGCGCGAAGTGTTTCGCACCGGCGACATCAGCATCCGCCAGTGGGACGAAACGACGCAACTCGAAACCCCGCTGTATTACTACGAGCACGGCAGGCGCCTTGATGTCGCCCCGATGCGCAGGTCGCCCCACGATGGGCCTGCGGCTCGCGTCTATGGCGAGCGCAAGGTTTGGCACGTGGGTTCGCGCGCCGAGCAGGCCAGCGCGGGGGTCCGAGCCGAGAAGGGCACCGACCAGGCGCGCAGCATCGTCGTGGTGCCGATGATCGTCGGCGACCGCGTCTTCGGAATCCTGGGCATGGAGGACCATGAACGCGACCATGCGTTCGGCCCGGCAGAAGTGCGCCTGCTCGAGATGATCGCCAGCAGCATGGCCGTGGCGCTGCTCAACGCCAAGAGCTTCGAGGCCGAGCGCCAGCGCGCGGCCGAGCTGGCGGTGATCAACCGCATCCAGCAAGGCCTGGCCGCGCAACTGGACATGCAAGCCATCATCGACCTGGTGGGCGACCAGCTGCGCGAGGTGTTCGGCACAAGCGGCCTGGGCATCGGCTGGTTCGACGACGCCACGCGGCAAGTCGATGTGGTCTACCTGGTCGAGAACGGCCGGCGCCTGCGTGACGTGAAGACGTTCACCCTGGGTGATTCGCCGCGCAACAACCGGGTCTTGAACGAACGTGTGCCGGCCAGCTTCCACGCACAGGACGGCGACGGCGGCAGGCCGGTACCTGGCACCGCGACCGTCATCGCCGACATCCGGGCGCCGGTGGTGGCGGGCGACCACGTCATCGCCATCGTCGACGTCATCAGCCACCGACCTGGCCACCGCTTCAGCGACGACGACCGGCGCCTGCTGGCCACCGTCTGCGCCAGCCTGGGCACGGCGCTCGAAAACGCCCGCCTCTTCGACGAAACCCAGCGCCTGCTGAAGGAAACCGAACGCCGCAGCGCCGAGCTGGCCGTCATCAACACCATCCAGCAGGGCATGGCGCGCGAGCTGAACCTGCGCGCCATCGTCGAACTGGTGGGTGACAAGCTGCGCGAGGTGTTC
>JANMMH010000841.1:0-2820 GCA_031373055.1 Rubrivivax sp.
CTCGCATGCATTTCCCCTTCGGCCCAGACAACCCAGGCCGCGCGAGAAGTTTGAACCCGAGGTAGCTCACAGAGTGAGCCTGTCACTACTCAATGCGAACAGCGCCATAAGCATTCCCTAAACGTAGCCGGGCCACCCCCACGCCGACGTTGCGCGCGGCGCTTTCGGGCCACACAAGCGCAAGCGCTAACGCTCTATGCGAGCGTACGCCGAGTGGTTGTGAATCGACTCGAAGTTTTCGACGTCGACCGAGTACCGCCCAATGCGCGCATCACCGTTCAAGCGCAGCGCCACATCACGCACCAGGTCTTCCACGAACTTGGGGTTTTCGTAGGCGTGCTCCGTCACCCACTTTTCGTCTGGGCGCTTGAGCATGGGCCAGAGCTCGCTCGACGCTTCGTCTTCGGCGAAGCGCACAAGCTCGTGCCATTCGATGGCAGCCAGCAGTTCGACGCGGATGCTCACCAGCGAACGCTGGTTGTGCGCGCCGTAGTCGGAGATCTCTTTCGAGCAAGGACACAGGCTCTTCACCGGCACACCCACTTCAGCCCAGACGGACGTCACGCCGGCGCGAGTCTCGGCGACCCAGCGGCCCTGGTAGTCGAGCAAGCTCGACACACCCGAGACCGGCGCGCGCTTCCTGATGAAGAAGGAGAACGCGGCCTCGATGCGGCCTTCGCTGGCATGCAGCTTGTCGAGCATCTGCGCGTGGCGTTCACGCAGCACCCCCAGCGTGAGCGGCTCGTCCAACGCGTCCAGCCAGGCCACCAGCCGCGACATATGCGTGCCCTTCTTCTCCGCCGGCAAGGCCACGTCCAGATTCCATAACGCCGATGTTGACTGCACAGCGCCTGCCACCCGCAGCTGCAACGGGTAGCGCACGTCTTTCACGCCCACACGCTGGATCACCAGATGGCGCTCGTCACGCGCGCTTTGCGTGTCGGGGATGTGCAGGGCTTCGGTGAGCTGGTTCATGGTCAGGTGGTCTCAGCCATTCACTGCAGCGAGCGTGGGCCGGTTGAAAAAACGGGTGCGGATCGACTGCTCGATGCCGGCGGCGTCAAGCCCACACAGCGCCAGCAGCTTGGCCGGGTCGCCATGCTCGACAAACTCGTCGGGAAGGCCCAGGTGCAGGAGCGGCACGGCCAGGCCCGCGCCAGCCAGGCACTCGCCCACCGCGCTGCCGGCGCCGCCTTGAACGCAGCCTTCTTCAACGGTGACGATGGCGTCGTGGCTGCGTGCCATCTCGATGGCCATGTCTTGGTCCATCGGCTTGACGAAACGCATGTCCACCACCGTGGCGTCCAGCACTTCGGCCGCGGCCAGCGCCGGGTGCAAAAGCGTGCCGAAGGCCAGGATCGCCAGGCGGCGTTTGCCGCGTGGCTCGAGTGGCAACGAAGACGTGCGCCGCAGTAGCGCCTTGCCCCAGGGCCAGACATTCAGCTCGGTCTCGATGGCCGCGCCCACACCCGCGCCACGCGGATAACGCACGGCCACCGGGTGGTCTTGCGCGAAGGCCGTGCTCAGCGCCATGCGGCATTCGTTTTCGTCCGAGGGCGTGAGCATGCTCACGCCCGGCACGCAGCGCACGAAGGCGATGTCGTAAGCACCGCAATGCGTGGCGCCGTCGGCGCCGACGATGCCCGCGCGGTCGAGTGCAAACACCACCGGCAGCTTCTGGATCGCCACGTCGTGGATGAGCTGGTCGTAGCCGCGCTGCAAGAAGGTCGAGTAGATCGCCAGCACGGGCTTCAAGCCTTCGCAGGCCAGGCCGGCGGCGAAGGTCACGGCATGCTGCTCGGCAATGCCAACGTCGTGGTAGCGCTCAGGAAAGCGCTTGTGGAATTCGACCATGCCGGAGCCTTCACGCATGGCTGGCGTGATGGCCACCAGGCGCTTGTCGACAGCCGCCATGTCACACAACCACTGGCCAAAGACCTGCGTGAAGCTGGGCTTGCCCGGCACGCTCTTGGCGAAGCCTTCGGCCGGATTGAACTTGCCCGAGGCCGCGTGGTACTTCACCGGGTCGGCCTCGGCGAGCTTGTAGCCGTAGCCCTTTTTGGTGACGACATGCAGGAATTGCGGGCCACGCTTGGCGCGCAGGTTTTCCAGCGTCGGGATCAAGGAGTCGAGGTCGTGGCCATCGATCGGGCCGACGTAGTTGAAGCCGAATTCTTCGAAGATGGTGCCTGGCACGACCATGCCTTTGGCGTGCTCTTCAAAGCGCCGCGCGAACTCAAACAGCGGCGTGTTCTTCAACACCGCCTTGGCGCCCTCGCGCGCGGTGGCGTAGAACTGGCCGCTCATCAGGCGCGCCAGGTACTTGTTTAGCGCACCCACGGGCGGGCTGATCGACATGTCGTTGTCGTTGAGCACCACCAGCAAGTCGGCGTGGCCGCTGGCGTGTGACACGCCGGCGTTGTTCATGGCCTCGAAGGCCATGCCTGCGGTCATGGCACCGTCACCGATGATGGCCACGGCGTGGCGCTCTTCACCCTTGAGCTTGGCCGCCATGGCCATGCCCAAGGCGGCGGAGATCGAGGTCGACGAATGCGCCGTGCCGAAGGTGTCGTACTCGCTTTCATCGCGGCGCGGAAAGCCACCCAGCCCGCCGAGTTGGCGCAGCGTGCCCATGCGCTCGCGCCGGCCCGTCAGCACCTTGTGCGGATAGGTCTGGTGGCCCACGTCCCATATCAGGCGGTCGTGCGGGGTGTTGAAGACGTAGTGCAGCGCGATGGTGAGCTCCACCGTGCCCAGGTTGCTGGACAAATGGCCACCGGTTTGGCTGACGCTTTGCAGTACGAAGTCGCGCAGTTCGTG
>JANMMH010000013.1:0-22893 GCA_031373055.1 Rubrivivax sp.
GCACTTTGACGACGCCGAGCGTGCGCACATGTTGGCGCGCTACTTCCCCGACCTCACCCCGCGTAGCGACGCGAGCCATCTGCAAGCGGCCTGGCAGATGTGCGCAGGCATGCTCGAATTCTTTCCCTGGTTTGAAGCCAATGAGGTGCACCGCATCGCGCCGCAGCCGCCCAGCGCGGCGGCCGTGCACGCCGCGTTCAGCGAGCTGATGGCCGCTGGCCCGGGCTACGCGCTGGCCTACCGCGCGGCCTTCGAGCACGAGCGCGCCGAGCACGTGCAAGCGCTCACCGTGCCGACCACGCTCTTACGCTGGCGGGGCTCGATCCTGCTCAAGCACATCGCGCGGCTGTGCAGCTTTGCATTGCCACCACAGCTACACGTGCTGGACATTCCAGCCCCTCTTGATGAACGTTATGCCGCGATGACGGCCCACCTGCTGGCCCTGCCATGAACATCGAACACATCACTCTTGTGCGCACGCCCGACGGCAATCCGATTGAGGCCGACTTTGCGCTCGGCCATGCCACGCTGGCGAGCGTCGCTGAAGGACAAGTGCTGGTGCGCGTGCTGGCCCTTTCGCTCGATCCCTACCTGCGCAGCGCCATGGCCGGGCGCCACATGAGCGGCAACATCAACGCTGGCGAGGTGGTGCGTGGCGAGGGCTTGGTCGAAGTGATGGAGTCGCTGCATCCCGCAATTCAGGTCGGCCAGCGCTGGGTCGCCGAGTGCGGATGGCGCAGCCACGCGTTGCTGGACGAAGCGCAGATCATCAAAGCGCGACCGGTAGCGCCCGACCTTGAGCCCGCCACGCTGGCCCTGGGCGTGCTGGGCATGCCCGGCCTCACCGCCTGGGCCGGCTTCACGCAGATGTGCGAGCCGCGCGCAGGGCAAACGCTGGTGGTCTCGGCCGCCAGCGGACCGGTCGGCGCGACCGTGGGCCAGCTCGCGCGCTTGGCTGGCATGCGCGTGGTCGGCATCGCCGGCGGCACCGAGAAGTGCGCTTGGGCAACTGGCGTGGCCGGCTTTGATGCCTGCATCGACTACAGGGCTGCTAACTTGCGAGATGAGCTGAGGCGCGTGTGCCCGGGCGGCGTGGACGTCTACTTCGACAACGTGGGCGGCGACGTGCTGCAAACGGTCGTCGAACAACTTGCGCTGAACGCCCGCGTGGTGCTGTGCGGCCTGGTCGCGCAGTACGGCCGCACGGCCCCCGCCGGCCCCAACCCGGCGTGGTTCATCAAAGCCCGCGCCACCGTGCGTGGCCTGGTGGTGTACGACCACTGGCAGCGCATGCCGCAGATGCTGGCCGAGCTGGCGCCGCACGTGCGAAGCGGCGCGCTGAAATTCCGCGAGGACCGCAGCCAGGGCCTGGCCAGCGCACCGGCGGCGTTCGCGCGGCTGATGCGCGGCGAGAACCAAGGCAAGTCCGTCGTCATCCTCTAGCGTGTTTTATTGCCGACCCAAGAGAGCCACCATGCGTGCTAACGTTTTATCGACACTGACCCCGTTTTGCCTGGCCGCACTCGGCCTGTTGGCTGCGGCTGCGGCGCCAACCGCGTGGGCCCAGCCGGTGCCCGCCGCCGAGCGCATCCCGGTCGACATCCGGCGCACCACCTTCGTCGTGCGGGACATCGACAAGTCACTCGCGCTGTACCGCGACGCACTGGGCCTGAAGTTGATCTACGACCAGCTCATCGGCGGCGGCGTCGACAAAGACGGCAAGGCCCGTGCGCCCAGCGTGCGCCTGGTGCTGCTGCGCGCCAACGACACCTTCATCGGCAACCTCGGCTTGATGCAGCGCCTGCAGGCGGCACCCGCGCCCGAGCCCAAGTTCGAGAAAGCCGGCGTCGGCCAGATGATCATGGTCATCAACGTCGCCGACCTTGACACACGCTGGGCCACGATCGAAAGAACGCCGCACATCAAGATCGACACACCACCCACCCGCGTGGAGTACCCCAGCCCCGGCGGCGGCGTCATCCCGGTGATGTTCTCCGCCGTGTGGGACCCCGACGGCAACTACATCGAGCTCAACAAGTTGCTCGGTGCGGCGGCGGGGACGGCGGCGCCGAAGTAGTGGCGCGCCGCCACCAGAATCTCAGCCTCCGCGCTTCGCTCCTGCCTCCATGTTCCGCCAAAAATACCTAGACTACGCCGAGCTTCTTGCCCAACTCAACACCTGGGCCACGCAGCACCCTGGGCTGGCCCATGTCAGCTCCATCGGCCAAAGTGCCGAAGGCCGCGACATCCCGCTGCTGACCATCGGCCGCGACCCCACACGCTTGCGGCCTGCGGTGTGGATCGACGGCAACATGCACGCATCAGAGGTCTGCGGCAGCAGCGTCGCGCTGGCCATCGCCGAAGACCTGCTGGCGCTGCACGGCGGCGCCACTGACGTTGGCGGAAAGGCCTACCCGGCGCATCTGGCCGAGGCCTTGAAGGAGACGCTGTTTTACGTCGTGCCGCGCATCTCGCCCGATGGCGCAGAGCAGGTGCTCAAGAGCGGGCGATGTGTGCGATCGAGCCCGGTTGACGACCGCGTCAACCGGGGCCATGCGCACTGGGTCAGCGCCGACATCGACGGCGACGGCTTCACCGGCACCATGCGCAAGGCCGACCCCGAAGGCGAGCTGGTGGAACTGCGTGGTGACGACGGCGCGCCGCTCAACCCGCCGGTGATGGTCTCGCGCCTGGCCGAAGACCCGGGGCCTTACTACAAGCTCTACCCCGAAGGCCACATTCAAAACTTCGACGGCCGCACGATCCCGGCGCCGGACTTCCTGTCCGACAACCTCTACGACTTCAACCGCAATTTCCCCTACGCCTGGGCGCCTGAGCCCAAGCAAGTGGGCGCCGGGCACTACCCGGGCAGCGCGCCCGAAACACGCGCCGTGATCGACTTCGCCACGCGGCACCCGAACATCATGGTCTGGCTGAACCTGCACACCTTCGGCGGTGTGTTGATCCGCCCCCTGGGTGACCAGCCCGACTCAAAAATGGACCAAGGCGACCTGGCCATTTACGAGCAGGTGGAGGCGTGGATGACCGAGCACACCGGCTATCCCACGGTGAGCGGTCATCACGAGTTTCTGTACGAGCCCGACAAACCCCTGCATGGCGACCTGTCCGACTACGCCTACTACCAGCGCGGCGCGCTGGCCTATGTGGTGGAGCTGTGGGACATCTTCAAACAGCTGAGCATCGAGCGCAAGAAACCCTTCGTCGACCACTACGCGAAGTTCACGCGCAGGGACATGCGTGCGTTGGCGGCCTTCGACCAAGAGCACAACGGCGGGCGCATCTTCAAGGCCTGGCGCAAGGTGGCGCACGCGCAGCTGGGCGAAGTGGAAGTGGGTGGCTTCGACGCGCGCGTGGGCATTTGGAACCCGCCCTACGAGCGCCTGGCCGAGACCTGCCAACAGCAGAGTGCCGCCTTCCTGCGCGTGGCCGCGCTGGCCCCACGCGTAGCCGTGGCGGTGGTGAAGCAAGAGCAGTTGGAAGGCCACACGCGCACCGAGCTGCGCATCGTCAACCGCGGCTACCTCGCCACGCATGGGCTGCCGTCGGCGAAAGCGCTGCCACATGCCGAGCCGCTGCGCCTCACAGTGCGTGGCGAAGGGGCGGTGGTGCTGGCACCCAGTGAAGCCGTGGTGCAGCTCGGCCACCTCGACGGTTGGGGCACGGGCCTTTATGGCGGGCCGAGCACCTTTTCACCGTGGACTCGTGGCAACGGGCATGAGCGGTTTGTGACGCTGCTGACGGTGGGCACGGGCACGGTGCATGTTGAGGTGGGGAGTTGCCGTGTCGGGCAGGTGATGGTGGTGGTGGCGGTGGGCTGAGGGAGCAGGACAGGCTCCGGCCGTCCCGAGCTTGTCTGCGGCAACACCTGCACCCTGCCCGTCCCGAAATCCGCGGCCTACACGATCATGTTGACTTTTGTATGTACAAATGTCATTCTGACGCATGACGGTTCAGGTTCAAGGGTTCGATTGGGATGATGGCAACCGGGTCAAGTGCCAGCAGCACGGCGTCTCGATTGCCGAGGTGGAAGAGGTCTTCGCAAGCGTCGTCCACACCTATCCCGACCCTGAGCACTCACACACCGAAACCCGCTTTCTGACCATTGGCCAGACCGCAAAGGGCCGCCATGTGTTCTTGGCGTTTACGTTCCGCGATCACGGTGTTAAACGGCTCATTCGCCCCATCAGCGCCCGCTACATGCATGCAAAGGAAGTGAAGCACTATGAAGCGCAAATTGCCAAGCCCAACGAGTGACGCGGCGGCAGCCAAGTTCGTGGCTACAGCCGACCTCGCGACCTATGACTTGTCGCGGATGAAACCTATTCGATTTGAGTTCGCCACCAAAGAGGCACGCATCAACATGCGTTTGCCGGGGGAACTGCTGGCGGCCGTGAAGGCGGCAGCGAGCAAGGCGGGGATGCCCTACCAGCGGTTCATTCGCCACACCCTTGAGCAAGCCATCGACTCACGATAGGGCGCAACGTCTAAGGGTCAAGGACGAAGGGTTGCGGGGTCAGGGCTGGACGGGATGCCAACGGATCGACCCACCGCCGCCGCCTCACCGCCGCGCCCAGCTCGTCCAGCGCAGCGCCAGCACACTGCCCACGCCGTAAATCACCATGCCGCCCGCGCCCAGCGCGAAGAGCTGCCAAGCCGGCGCGCCTTGCGCCATCAGCCAGGCACCACCGACCGCAACCCAGACCAGGCGCAGGGTCGCTGCGGCCACGGCACCTTGCAGCTTGCCCGCCCCTTGTGACGCAAAGAACAGCGTGACGCCGAGGCCAAAGAAGGCGAAGGCCGGGCCGGTCCACTGCAGATGCTGCCGGCAGTAGTCCAGCACGGCCGCGTCTTGCGTGAACATCGCCGCCCACAGGTCGGGGTTGAAGGCCACCAAGAGGCCCACGACGCCGAGGTTGAAGGCCGACAGCGCGCCGGCCGTCCAGGCGATGCGCCGCGCGCGCTCGATCAAACCTGCGCCCACCGCCATGCCGACCATAGGCACCGAGGCCAGGCCGACACCGAAGGCGATGGTGCTGAGCAGGAATTCCAGGCGCTGGCCGATGGCATAGCCCGCCAGCGGCAGCACACCCAGCCGCGCCACAAAGCCGGCGAGCAAGAGCATCGTCAGCACCGACTGCAGCGGCGACAAGCAGGCCATGGCGCCGACGCGCAGGATGTCGCCGAAGAGCTGGCCTTGCAGCGTGATGCCATGCCAGCGCAAGGTAAGGCGCGCAGGGCCCGAGCGCAGGTACCAGCTGAAGAAAAGCACGCCGACCAGCACCGCCAGCAGTTGCCCCAGCGCCAGCCCGCGTATGCCCAGTCGCGGCAGGCCCAGCAGGCCGAGTGCCAGCGTGTAGCCCAGCAGCACTTGCAGCAAACCCACGCCTATCACGGCCATCGAGGGCACGCGCATGTTGCCCATGCCGCGCACCACCGAGGCCATGGTGTTGAACAGCCAGATCAGAATGGCTCCTGGAAATAACACTTGAGCGTAGGACACAGCTTCTTGCAGCACCACGCCCTGCCCACCAAGCAAGGCCAGCAGTGAAGGCGCGGTCAAGCCCAGCAGCACGGCGTACACCGCGCCGATGCCTGCGCCGATGATCAAGGCGTGAAGCGCCACGGCCTGTGCGCGCGTGGCGTCTTGCGCACCCAGCGCGCGCGCCACCGACGACGACACGCCCCCGCCCATGGCGCCGGCCGAGAGCATGTTGGTCAGCATGGCAAAGGGAAACACCAGCGCCATCGCCGCCAGCGGCGCGATGCCCAGCACTCCGGCCGTGTAGGTCTCGGTGATGCCCACCAGCACCGTCATCACCATCGCCAGCATGTTGGGCGCGGCCATGCGCGCCAGCGTGGGCAGGATGGGGGCGGTGAGCAGGGTCAAGTCGACAGCATCATTTCAAACGTTAGCGTCTCAGTGCGTCAATCCAGCTTGATGCCCAGCTTCTTGATGATGGCGCCCCAGGTCTCCGAGCCACGCCGGTTCAGCGCGCCCAGCGCCTCGGGCGACGAGGCCACGATTTCGGTGCCGCCGCTCACAAAGAGTGCCGCGATCTCGGGGTCTTTCAGCGCCTTCGCCAACTCGTCGTTCAGCCGCTTGATGATCGGCGCCGGCGTGTTGCCGGGGGCGTAGAACATCATGCCGCCGTCAAGTTCCAAACCCGGCACGCCGGCCTCGGTCATCGTGGGCACGTCGGGCATGGCGCCGTAGCGCGCGCGGTCGGTCACGCCCAGCATCTTCACGCGGCCGGCCTTGGCCTGGTTGATGGCCGTGGTGGGGCCGTCAAAGAGCAGCTGGATCTGGTTGCCGATGAGCGCCACGCTGGCGTCGGCGCTGCCCTTGAAGGGGATGTGCACCATGTCGATGCCGGCCTGCTCTTTCATCAGCTCACCGTACAGATGCGAGGTGGAGCCGTTGGAGAAAGAGCCGAAATTGAGCTTGCCCGGGTTGGCTTTCGCAAACGCCACGAGTTCACGCACGTTGTTGTAGGGCGCCGTCGTCGGCACGATCAGCACGGTGGGTGAGCGCGCCGCGAACATCACCGGCGCGATGTCACGAAAGGCGTCGTAGGGCAGCTTGGCGTAGAGGTGCGGGTTCTGCATCACCGTGACGCCGATCGTGTACATGATGGTGTGGCCGTCGGGCGCTGAACGCATGAGGTCTTGCGCGCCGATGATGGTCGACGCACCGGGCTTGTTCTCCACGATCACCGGCACGCCCAGCGAGGCTTGCAACTTCGGCGCCAGGGCGCGCGCCTGGATGTCGGTCTGGCCGCCGGCGGGGAAGGGCACGATGATGCGCAGGTTCTTGCCCGGTTGCGGGAAGGTCTGCGCCCAGGCGGCGGGCAGCGCTAGCGACGAGACCGCCACGGCGGCGATCCACAAGCAGCCACGGCGGCGCAGGTCAGCGGCAATCTTCGTTTGCATGGCGCTCTCACAGGGTTAAAGGGACGGCCACTGTACCGCCGACATCGGCGCCGGCCCGGCTATGGCAAAGTGCCCGTGTCGAAGGCTCACCGGCCCCGTGCAACACGCCAAGGACCCCATGCATTTCCATCGTTATGTTCTGAGCTTGTTGCTGGCCAGCCTGCCGTGCTTTGCCAGCGCGCAAGTCGTGGTGCGCCAGGCTTCCAACTCACCACCTGGCACGGTCTTTCACGAGCATTGGCTGAAGTTCAAGGGCAAGCTCGAAGCCGGTGGCGGGTTCAAGGTTGAGCTCAGCACCAACGAGCCCAACGAGGCCAATGTGTTGTCGAACTTGCGCCGCGGCCGCGTGGACTGCGCTGGCACCTCACTGCAAGGCACGGCCTCGGTGCTGCCCGAAATCGCGGTGCTGCAGCTGCCCTACCTCTTCGCCTCGTTCAAGGAAGTCGACCACGCCTACGACGCCGCCGGCGCCACCGGCTTGGGCGAAACCTACCGCAAGCTCTTCGCCGCCAAAGGCCTGGCGCTGCTGCATTTTGTCGAGGTCGGTTTCGTCAACATGTACAGCACCACGCCGCTCAAGAGCACGGCCGACGTGCAGGGCAAGAAGTTCCGCGCCACGCAGTCGCGCGCCTCACAGAACTGGATCAAGGCCATCGGCGCCGAAGCCGTGGTGCTGCCCTTTGCCGACCTCGTGCCAGGCTTGCAGACGGGCCTCATTCGCGGCGGCGAAGCCGGTGTGGTGATCTTCGACGCGGTGGTGGGCAAAGCCGCCGCGCACTACACGCTGACGCAGCACAGCTTCGACTCGGGCGTGATCCTGTGCAACAAGGAGTGGCTGGACAAGCTCACGCCGGCGCAACGGCAGCACGTCAGCGCGGCATGGGATCGCGCCGGGCAGATTCGCGACGTGCGCGCGCAGGCCGACAAGGTCATCACGGGTGCCGCCGCCAAAGGCATCACCGTCTACCGGCCCAGCGAGGCCGAGATGCAAGGCTGGCGCGCGGCGGGCAAGCTAGCCGCCGAAGGCGTGATGGCCACGCTGCCCGAGGCCGCGCCGTTGCGTGATGCCTTGCAGGCGGTGATTCGTGCGGCGCCGCGGTGATGGGTCGGCGTACTCGTGTGGTGCGCCACGCTGACATGTACTTCTCGACCGAACGCACATCCGCGGTTAGATCGATCACTCCCAGGCTGTACCGGCACCGCTGAGGTCCATCGTTAGCGCGCCGTTCGGCACTCCTGGGTGCCTGCTTTCGGGTCGCAAGCCGAAAAGCTCTTGACGACCCTGAGGAGACCTTCGTTGTCCTGATCTCGCTGCCCTGAAGCGGCCGGTCGAACTCGCACACAGGCACCTGTTTGAGGCCCCGCAACGGGCGCCCTATGGCGCCCCGGTCCGTCGCGCTGTGCAGAGATACCCCATGTGCCGCCGTGGCGGCGCTGCCTATAGTTGGGCTCACCACCACTTCTGATTCGGAAGCATCTCGATGGCATCCATTTGGCGACTCGCCGCTGCGGCCCTTGCGTTCCACATCGGCGGCGTACAGGCGCAGGACAACCTGCCCCTGATCAAGATCATGGCCACGGGCGGCACCATCGCCAACACGCCGTCTGGACGGCTCAGCGCCAACGAGGTGCTGGAGGCGATTCCCGACCTGAAGAAGATCGCGCGGCTCGAAGTGGAAGAGGTCATACGGGTGGGCAGCAGCAGCATCACGGTAGCCAACTGGCTGACGCTGGCCAAGCGCATCAACGAGGTCGTCAAGTCCAGCGACGTCAAGGGTGTGGTGGTGACGCACGGCTCCAACACCGTGGAGGAGACCGGTTACTTCCTCAGCCTCACGGTGAAGAGCGACAAGCCGCTGGTGCTGACCGCGGCGCAGCGACAGTTCACGACCCTGAGTTCCGACAGCCCGAAGAACTTCCTGCAAGCGGTGAAGGTGGCGGCCAGCGACCAGGCTCGCGGCAAGGGCGCGCTGGTGGTGGCCAACGACACCATCCATTCGGCACGTGAGGTGACCAAGTTGATCAGCTACCGCCTCGAGACCTACGACAGCAAGGATGTCGGCGTGCTGGGTTTCGTCGACGAGGACCAGGTCTCGTTCTACCGTGTGCCGGTGAAGAAACACACCGCAGCGACGCCCTTCGACATCAGCCAGCTGCAGAAGCTGCCACGCGTCGACATCGTCTATTCGTACGCCGATGCGGATGGCGTGCTGATCGAGGCGGCGGTGGAGCAGGGCAAGGCCGAGGGCATCGTGATCGCGGCGTTTCCGACCGGTTCGCCGACGCCGGCCATGGACGAGGCGATCAAGCGCGTGATGGCCAAGGGCATCCCGGTCGTGATGACCAACCGCGGCGGTGTGGGCAGGGTGCGCGACACGCGGGTACGTGCGGGTGAGTCATCGGCCTATCTTTGGGGCGGCAACCTGACGCCGCAGAAAGCCAGGATCTTGCTGATGCTGGCGCTGACGAAGACCAAGGACCCAAAGGAACTGCAACGCCTGCTGAACGAGTTCTGATCGCATGCACGGTGCCTCCGGATTCAATGGAACCGGAGACGCCCATGTTCGCAGCGATCCCGCCGTCGTCGGCAAGCTCTGGCTGCGCTTCATTGCCTCGGGCTGTTTCAACCGCTGAACCTCAAGGAACGCACGTGCCGAACCGCCAACGCGCTCTACACCCCGGCAGCCCGGACCGCCGTCGGCGCCGCCTGCTGGCGCTGTCCGCCGCTGGCGCCATGGCCGGCGCACTGTCCGGCCTCACAGCGCCCGCATCGGCCCAGCCCGTCGACGCCGCGGCGCTGGCCCGCACGCTGTCGCCTGACCGCGAGCAAAGGCTGCTGGCCGGTGCGCTCAAGGAGGGCGAGGTCTCGGTCTACACCTCGCTGACCTCGGAAGAGGTGTTGGGCCTGACCGCAGCGTTCGAGAAAAAGTACGGCGTGAAGGTCAGGACCTGGCGCGCCAGCTCCGAGAAGATCCTGCAACGCACGCTCACCGAGGCGCGTGCGTCGCGCTTCGAGGTCGACGTGATCGAGACCAACGGCCCCGAGCTCGAGGCGCTGTACCGCGAACGCCTGCTCCTGCCGCTGGCCACCCCGCACGCGGCCGATCTGCTGCCGCAGGCCTTGCGGCCGCACGGGCACTGGGTGGGCACGCGCGTGAACATGTTCGTACATGCCTACAACACGCAGCTGGTGAAGAAGGATGAGCTGCCCACCAGCTATGCCGATCTCACGCACCCGCGCTGGAAGGGCCGCCTGGGCATCGAGGCCGAGGATGAGGACTGGTTCGCGATGGTTATCAAGAGCCTGGGTGAAGACGCCGGGCTGAAGACCTTTCGCGAGATCGCGCGCACGAACGGCTTTTCAGTGCGCAAGGGCCACACGCTGCTGGCAGGGCTGGTCGCCTCGGGCGAGGTGCCGCTGGCGCTGACGACCTACAGTCATGGCGCAGACAAGCTCAAGGCCAAGGGCGCGCCGGTGGAATGGTTCGCGCTCGCCCCTGCCGTGGGGCGTGCCAACGGCGTGGCCATTCCGCGCAGCACCACACACCCGCATGCCGCCGTGCTGTTCACGGATTTCCTGCTCAGCGCGGAAGGGCAAGCCGTGCTCGCCCAGGGCGGCTACGTGCCCGCCAACAAGCGCCTGCCCAACCGCGCCCACGCGCTGCCTCTGGTCTTCGTCGACCCGGCGGTGGTGCTGGACGAGGCCGGGAAGTGGAAGAAGCTGTACGCCGAAATCGTGCTCGGCGCCAGCCGCTGAGCCAGCCCCGGACACCATGAACCACGACACCCTCGACCCCACCTGCACCGCGCTGCTCGTCTTCGATCTGCTGCACGGCCATGTCAACAAGGACGCGCCGACACGCGCCCGTTTCGAGCCCGTCATCGCCCAGGCCGCGCGGCTGCTGGACGCCATGCGCGAAGCCGGCTGCATGGTGGTCTATGCGCACGCCGATCACCGCGCCGACCGCGCCACCAGCGCCGTGACCTTGCGCGACACCGACAACCGGCTGCGCCCCATCGCACCGGGCCAGGCGTCCTTGCACAAGCCGCTGCTCACCGGCGGCACGGCGCAGACACGCATCATCGAAGAACTGCAGCCGAGGCCCGAGGACTACCTGATCCCCAAGCACCGCTGGAGCGCTTTCCACGGCACCTATCTCGAGCTGGCGCTGCGCACGCGAAGCATCCAGAACCTGGTGCTGTGCGGCGGCAGCACCGATGTCGGCGTGGCCAGCACCGCCTATGCGGCGCGCGACCTCGACTACGACCTCGTCATTGCCAGCGACGCCTGCACCTCGCCGGAGGCCGACAACCACGAGCAGTTCATGACGCGCATCTTCCCGCGCATGTCGCGCGTGCGCACCGTGACGCAGTTGCTGGAGATGCTGCGGGCAGCTGCGGGCTGATCGAAGGGCACCGCCGGGGTACGCGGGCACGAGCCGGCGGGCTCAGCGACCGTGATGGTGCGGAAGACGGGGCCACGTCGGGGTGGATGCTTCAAGGTCTCTGGCGCTGGGGTCGAACCGGTTGCGCACGTTGGCCGCACCGCTCGCATCGCTGGGCGCGAGTTCGAAGCGCGCACTGACCAGCGCGTGGTCCGGCACGCCGAAGTCATTGGGTGGGTTGATGCGGTTCGAGAAGCTCCGGCTGCGGTAGCTGGCGTCTGCATGTGGCTCTGAGGCTGAGGACCAGCCGGCGGTGGCCAAGCGCCAGGCCGCGCCGGCTGCGACAGTCCCCTGCGGGAAATACAGGGATTGCCCGGCCAGATTGGTGGCTGCGCTCGGCGCCGGGTACCGCTTGAACTCTCCGTCCTGTAGCCGGCATGCCGGTCAGTGGCGCGCCAGGCGAATTCGAGTTCGATGCCAGTGATCGTCAACTTCGGCGCGTTGACGATCTTGCCCACCATAGCGCCGTCAGCAGGGTCGTGATCGCGTCGATGAACTGAATTTAATCTGAACCACGTCGATCACCAGCAGCCTCTCGAGAGTCGAGCGCGTGCGGATCTGGCCGGTAGCGAGCGATCGGTCAGACTGTCGGAAAGCGGCCGCTCGCGGCTGTCTGTTCCTGGCCGCCCGCGTGAGTTCATCCGATGCTGAAGCCAACAGTGCCCCACGCGGATAGGCCCTGGGACTTCGAGCGCACCACGCTAGCTCCCTCCTCCGGCAACGGGGTGGGGTTCAAGGCTAACGCCCAACATGTGCGCACCCAGCGCCTCGGCGACCTCGATGCCATCCACGCCCGCCGACATGATGCCGCCTGCGTAGCCCGCGCCTTCGCCAGCCGGGTACAGGCCGCGCACGTTCAGACTTTGAAAGTCCTTCCCGCGTGTGATGCGCAGCGGTGACGAGGTGCGTGTCTCCACCCCCGTCAGCACGGCGTCGGACATGGCGAAGCCGGGGATCTGGCGCTCGAAGGCGGGCAACGCTTCGCGAATCGCCGCCAGCACATACGGCGGCAGGCTCTCGCGGCCGGGCTCGTTCAAATCCGTGAGATGCACTCCGGGCTTGTACGAAGGCAGCACCGTACCGAACTCGCGCGACACCGCCGCGCCATGGCGGCCGTGCACGAAGTCGCCCACGAGCTGGCCCGGGGCCTGGTAGTTCTCACCGCCCAAGACATAGGCGCGTGATTCCCAGAAGCGCTGGAACGCCATGCCGTCCAGCGGCGACACCGTGCCGCTGCCCAGCCCATCTTGTCGATAGTCCTGTGGTGAGATGCCCACCACGATGCCAGCGTTGGCGTTGCGCTCCTGGCGCGAGTACTGGCTCATGCCGTTGGTCACCACGCGCTGCGCTTCCGACGTCGCGGCCACCACCGTGCCGCCGGGGCACATGCAAAAGCTGTAGACCGAGCGGCCATTGCCGGCGTGGTGCACCAATCTGTAGTCGGCCGCGCCCAGGATGGGGTGGCCGGCACCCGCGCCAAAACGCGCGCGGTCGATCAGGCTTTGTGGATGCTCGATGCGAAAGCCCACCGAGAAGGGTTTGGCCTGCATCGCCACGCCACGCTCATGCAGCATGGTGAAGGTGTCGCGCGCGCTGTGGCCCACAGCCAGCACCACATGGTCGGTGCGCAACTCTTGGCCGTTAGCCAGGGTCAGGCCACGCAATTGTTTGCCCTGCGGGCCGGCTTCGATCAGCACGTCGGTGACTCGCTGCTCGAAGCGAATTTCGCCGCCCAGTGCTTCGATGTCAGCACGCATCTTCTCGACCACGCTGACCAGCCGAAAGGTGCCGATGTGCGGCTTGGCCACGAAGAGGATCTCTTCGGGCGCGCCGGCCTTGACAAATTCTTCGAGCACCTTGCGCGTGAGGTGGCGCGGGTCGCTGATCTGGCTCCACAGCTTGCCGTCGGAGAACGTACCGGCGCCACCTTCACCAAACTGCACGTTTGACTCGGGCGTTAGCACGCCCTGGCGCCACAGCGCCCAGGTGTCCTTGGTGCGCTGGCGCACGTCGCGCCCGCGCTCCAGCACGATGGGGGCCAGGCCCATTTGCGCCAACACCAAGGCGGCGAAGATGCCGCAGGGGCCAAAGCCGATAACGACTGGGCGAGCGCGCAGATGCGGCGCCGCGAAGAAGCCGACCGGCGCATTGGCCACCAGGCGGTAACGCGTGTCGGGGCTTGCGCGAATGTGCGCGTCGCCGGCGTGGCGCGCCAGCACCTCAGCTTCACGCGCGCCAAGCTCACAGTCGATGGTGTAGCTCAGCACTACCGCACTTTTCTTGCGTGCGTCCCAGCTTCGCTTGAAGACCGTGAAGCCCAGCAGCTGCGCGTCACGAACGCCCAGCCGCTGCAAAACGGCCGCGCGCAGGGCATCCTGCGCATGGCTTAGCGGCATGCGCAGTTCAGTGATTCTCAGCATGGGGGATCGGGGGAGTCTGCGGCGCCAAGCCGCAGTTCAAACCTGGCTCAACCGCCTTTGCGGGGGCGCTTGCCAGGGTTCTTTTTGCTGCGCGTGTGTGAGCCGCGCTCAAGGCTGATCTTCTGGCCTTTGCCGGTGGTGAAAACCACGCCGGGGGGCGCTTTGGACGGCGGCGTGGCGCGGCGGTCGGCTTCGGTTTTGATCTTGTTGCCCATGAGAATTGGTCCGCTGAATGAAAAGTTCGGGTCCGGGATTAGGCCACAAGCCGGCCACACCGGAGCCGCGTGCAAAAATCCGCGCCTTCTCGCCTCTAGGAAACTGCCGTGGATTTGAAGGTCCAAATCACCATCACCGATGAATTGACCGAGGAGGTCGTGACCTCGACGGGCGCACTCGACCTGGCCAGCGGCGAGATCGGCCGCGTCGAATATCAGGACTGGGACGCCGACCTGAACGGCGCGCCTTTCGAGAGCGAAGACTACGAATTCACCAGCGGCACGCTGTCGCACAAAGGCAAAGACGTGGAGTTCCGCGTCGATGTCAACAAGGTCACCGGCCAGTACTCGGTGAGTGCCTCGGAGCTCTTGGAAATCAAAGTGCGTGCCGCCGCGCTTTTTGCGGGCATTGCCGGCAAGGACATGCTGGGTGGTGCCGGTGCCATCAAGACGCGCGCAGGATTTGGCCCGCTGCACTGAGCTGCCCCAGCCGCTAAGCCAGCACGCGCAGCCCGGCTGCCGCGCACACCACCAGCAAGCCCCAGATGGCCCACACAAAGGGCACGCAGCGCGCGATCGAACCCGCGATCGCCGCGTTGACCTCGGCCGTGGCGCCGCCGCGCATCAGCGCGCCAAACGCTGGCCCGAAGGGACGCAGGTGCACGCGGATCATCAAACCGCAGACGATCGTCAGCGCATAACAAGCTATCTTCACTGACAGCCAGGGCGCCGTGACCGGTCCCTCGCCAGCCAGCGCGCTGACGGTCCAGGCCAGCAGCAGGGCCACCAGCAGCACGCGAAAGCGAAAGTCGAACGCCGCCAGGCGCACGGCCCAAGCGGCGGCGCCGCCGTGGTGCAGCACCAGCACCATCGCCAGCCAGTTCAGGCAAACGAGCCAGCTCACAGCGACCCACAGCCCCGCCACAGGCAGCGCGCCGATAAGCCAGGCCAGGTGCACGCCGGTGGCCAGCGTGAGCGGCATGCACACGCGCGGCGTGAGGTCGATGCCCAGCATGATCTTGGCGGCGGTGGCGCGTGCATCGGGCGCTAGCTTTTCGTTTGCCACAAAACGCGCGGCGTAAAACGTGCCCAGGTCGGCCCCCAGCCAATAGACAAAGAGCAGCAAGTGCGAAAGCTTCAGCGCCAAGAGCAGCGTCATTTGGATTTCCCGTACACGACGTCGGGCAGCCAGGTCACGATGCCCGGCCAGACCACGATGATGGCCACCGCCAGCAGCATCAAGAAGAAGAACGGCAGGCTGGCGCGCGCAATGAAGCCCATGCTGCGCCCACTCATGTTTTGCAGCACGAACATGTTGAAGCCCAGCGGCGGCGTGACCTCGGCGATCTCGATCAGGAGCACGATGAAGATGCCGAACCAGACCAGGTCAAAGCCCGCCTTTTGCACGAGCGGAATGACCACCACGGTGGTCAGCACGATCATCGACACGCCGTCGAGCGCCGTGCCCAGCAGAAGGTAGACGAGTGTGAGGATGGCCATCAGCGCATAGGGCGACAGCTGCTTGGCCGCGACCCAGTCGGCCAGCGTGCCAGGGATGCGGGTGAAGCCCATCACGTAGCTCAGCATGTTGGCCGCGCACAGGATGAAGATGATCATGCAGCTCAGGCGCACGGTGCCCAGCACGCTGTCGCGAAACGCCGCCCACGTGAGCGAGCGCGACACTGCGGCCAAGCCCAGCGCGCCCAGCACGCCCCAGGCCGCCGATTCGTTGGCCGTGGCCACACCTGCCAGCAGCACGTAGAACACGCCGATGATGAGCGCGGTGATGGGCAGCAGTTGCTTGAGCGCCAAGAACTTTTCGCGCCAGCTCGGTGTGGGCTCGACGGGCACGCGCCCGGGGTGGCGCAAGGCCCAGAACATCAGGTAGGCGCTAAAAAAAGCCATCAGCATCAGGCCGGGGACGATGCCGGCGAGAAAGACGCGGATGACGTTCTGGTCGGCCGCCACGGCGTAGACCACCATGGCGATGGACGGCGGAATCAGGATGCCCAACGTGCCCGCGCCGGTGAGCGTGCCCAGCACGATTTTCTCGTCGTAGCCGCGCCGGCGCAGCTCGGGCAGCGCGATCTTGGCCACCGTGGCGCAGGTGGCGGCCGACGAGCCCGAGACCGAACCGAAGATGCCGCAGGCCAGCACGTTGACATGCAAGAGCCGCCCCGGCACGCGCGTGAGCCAAGGTGCGAGGCCGGCGAACATCTGGTCGGAGAGTTTGGTGCGAAAGAGGATCTCACCCATCCAGATGAAGAGCGGCAATGAGGCCAGCGCGTCGGCGGAGCCGATCTCCCAAAACGCGCGCGCCAGGTTCAGGCTTGGTGGCGTGCTGGAAAACGCCATGAAGCCGACCGTGGCGGTGATGGCCACGGCCGCGCCTATCCACACACCGGCCACGAGCGCGACCACCAGCACGGCACTCAAGATCAAGGCGGCGACGAGCGGGTCCATGGCCGTCAGACGTGCTCGCCAAAGTCGTGCGCGGCGATGCGCGCGCGCTCGTGCGAGGTGTAGATCGGCGTGCGCGCCCGCAGCACGTCGATGAAGCATTCAGCCGCCGCCACTGTCAGCACCGCCAAGCCCAGCACCATGCTGGCCTGCGCCCACCACAGCGGCACTTCAAGCATGCCTTGCGTCATTTCGCCGTCACGCCAGCCGCTGAGCACGTAGCGCGCAGTGGACCAAGTCGCGAACGCGCAAAAGAGCGTCATCCCGCACAAGGCAAAGGCTTCGGCCCAGCGCCGTGCGGCGGGTTTCAAGGCGCCGGTGGCAAGGTCGACCCGCACAAAGTCGCCCAGCCGAAAGGCATAAGGCATGGCCAGAAAAGCAGCCGCGCAGCAGCTCCACGCAATGAGCTGGCCGGCACCCGGGATGAAGCCGCCGAGGAACTTGCGCAGCAGCGTCTCGCCGATCATCAGCACAAAGATCGCCACCAGCGCCACGCCGGCCAGCGCCGCGCAGGCGCGGTACAGCGGCGCCAGGGGTGAGCGGTCGACGACCAAGCTAACGATCAACCGACGTACACAGCGTGCTTACTTGCCGACTTTGGCGCGGTAGGCCGTGAGCGCGGCCTCGACCTCGGGCCCCATGGGCTTGGCGTACTCGGCCCACAGGCTGAAGGTGAGCTTGCGCATCTCGTCGACCACGGCCTTGGGCATGGGCTGGACTTTCATGCCTTTGCTGCTGAGCTCGGCCACGCGCTTGGCGTCTTCGGCCTGGCTCACGGTCCAGAACTCGGGCTCCATCTCACGCGCCACGCGCTCGATGGTGGCGCGGTGCTCTGGCTTGATGGTGTTCCACGCTTCCAGGTTCACGGCCATTACGTTGGTGGCCCACAGGTGGTTGGTGTGGTAGCCGTGGCTCAGGAATTCGGGGTACTTTTGTGAGGCCGCCGTGCCTGCCGATGTGGGCACGCCGTCGAGCATGTTGCTGCCCAGCGCCTGCACGATTTCGGGGTTGGTCAACTGCACCGGCGTCATGCCGAGGCGGTTGATCCAGTCGGTGGTGAGCTTGTCGAGGCTGCGCATGCGCAAGCCCTTCATGTCGGCGATGGTGGCCAGCGGCTTCTTCACAAAGAAGTACTGGCTGGGCCACGGCACCATGTACAGGCCCTTTTGTTTGTTCTTGGCCAAGAGACCGTCCCACACCGGGCGCACATAACCGTGCAGCACTTTGAGCTGCTCGTAGTTCTCCACCAGGAAGGGCAGCGTCTCCACCGCCAGCGCCTGGCCGCGGCTGGCGTTTTGGAAGAGCGCGTACTCGCCAAACGGCACCACGCCGTCGTTCAAAGCACGCATCGATTCATTGGGCTTGACGCCCAAGGTGGCGCCCGGGTGCACGGTGAGCAGCACCTCGCCTTTGGTCTGCTCTTTCACGCGCTCGGCGAACCTCATCGCGTTTTGCGTGTGGAACTCGTTCGGGCCCCAAGGCACCGAGACGTCGAACTTTTGCTGTGCCTGCGCGTTGAGCGTTAGCGCGGTGGCAAGACTCAAGAACCAATGCGTCGTCTTCATGGGAGTCCTCAGGGTGGTGAAGCATGCAAGAGCAAGGTGTCGCCGTCAGCGCCAAGGGGTGAACAAACGCGGCCGGCCAAGCGCTGGCCGTCGAGCTTGATCGGGTTGGCAAGCAAACGAAACGCGGGGTCGATGGCATGTGGCAGCGCTTGCAACATGCCCACGTCGCGCACGTAAGGGTTGTCCAGCGCAGCGGCCATGCCCAGCACCGGCGCGATGGGGATGGTGCCGGCGAGACCTTGCATCCACGCTGCGGTGGTGCGCTTGGCAAAGTTGGCATCCAGCACCTTGATGAGTTCGGCCTTGTGCTGGCGGCGCAGCGCCATGTCGGCGAAGCGTGCGTCGCGCAGGGCCGGCTCGTTGAGGTGCTGCACCAACAGTTCCCAAAACTTGGGCGTCATGCACATCACCATCACATGCCCGTCGGCGGTGGAAAAAAGCTGGCATGGCACCGTAGCCGGGTGGGCCGAGCGCGCCTGGCGTGTGGTGTCGTGGCCGCCGTTCAAATACCAGGTGGCGGGGTAGGTCAGCTGAAAGAGCGCCACGTCAAAAAGGCTCACATCGACATCACGCCCGCGCCCCGTTTTCATGGCGCCGATGAGGGCGGCGAGCAGGCCCACGGCCAGCGTCACGCCGCTCAGGTAGTCGACGATGGACAGCCCCATGCGTGACGGCGGGCCATCGGGTTCACCGGTGAGCGCCATGAAGCCGGCTTCGGCTTGCATCAGGTAGTCGTAGCCGGGCCATGAAGCGCGGTGGTTGTCGCGCCCGTAGGCCGACAGATGCGCGCAGACGATGCGCGGGTTCAGCGCTGCCAGTGCGTCAAACGTTAGCCCGAGCTTGGCGGGTTGGTCGCCGCGCAGGTTATTCAGCACCGCGTCGCTGCTTGTCACCAGCGCGTGAAGGTGCGCGCGGCCGGCCTCGCTCTTCAGGTCCAGCACGACGCTTTTCTTGTTGCGATTGAAGGTCTGGAAGAACTGGCTGTCGTGTGCGCCCATGAAATGCGGGCCGGTGTCGCGCGACACGTCACCTCCCCCCGGGGCTTCGATCTTGATGACTTCGGCGCCGAGGTCGGCCAGATGCATGCTGCCGAAGGGGCCGGCGCCGTATTGCTCGACGGCCAGGATGCGGATGCCGGCCAGCGGCAGCGCAGCACTCACACCTTATTCCTTGCAATCAACTGCTTGGCAATGATGGTCTGCAAGATCTCGTTCGTGCCTTCGCCGATGCACATCAACATGGCATCACGGTAGTACCGCTCGATCTCGTATTCGGTGGAATAGCTGTAGCCGCCAAAGATGCGCATGGCCTCGTTGGCGCAGAAGACGCCCGTCTCGGAGCCGAAGAACTTGGCCATCGCGGCTTCCATGTCGCAGCGCTCGCCGGCGTCGTACTTGCGCGCAGCCTGCTCGATCAATAGTTTGCTGGCCTCGACACGCGTGACCATCTCGGCCAGCTTGAGCTGGATGGCCTGGTGTTCGGCGATGGGTTTGCCAAAGGCGCTGCGCTCTTGCGCGTAACGCAGCGCAAGCTCCAGCGCGCCCTGGCCGATGCCCGCACCGCGCGCGGCGACGTTGATGCGGCCCAGCTCCAGCCCGCCGGCGACCTGCGCGAAGCCGCGGCCTTCCTCGCCGCCTAACAATCGACTGGCGCTGACACGGTAGTCGTTGAAGACCAGCTCGCAGGTGTCGATGGCCTTGTAGCCCATCTTCTTCATCTTGCCCGCCACCACAAAACCTTCGCCCTTTTCCGCGATGAAGGCCGACATACCCTTGTGGCGCGGCTGGGCTGCCGGGTCGGTCTTCACCAGCAGCAAGAGGCCATGGCCGTGGCCGCTGTTGGTGATCCAGGTTTTGGCGCCGTTGATGAGGTAGTACGCGTCATCAGCGTCCCCCACGCGCTTGGCTACCGTGCGCATGGCCTGCAAATCGCTGCCGGCGTTGGGCTCCGTCAGGCCGATGCCGCCGCGGAATTCACCCGTGGCCATCTTCGGCAGGAACTCGGCCTTTTGCCCATCGGTGCCAAAGCGCTCGATGGCGCTGGCCATGATCAGGTGCGAGTTGAAGATGCCACTGGGCGCCATCCACGCGCTGGCCACCTTGATGACGATCTTGGCGTAGGTGCCCGACGACAACCCGAGGCCGCCCCACTGCTGGCCGATGGTGGCGCCGAAGAGCCCGAGTTCCTTCATCTGCTCGACCAGTGCGTGCGGGTACTCGTCGGCTTGGTCGAATTTTCGCGCGATGGGGCGCACTTCTTTTTCGACCCAGACCTCGATGCTGTCGAGGATGGCGCGTTCGTCGTCGGTGTTCCAGTTCATGTCAGTAATCCACCTTGTCTTCAACACTGTGCCCGCGCTTGGCAATCAACATCGTGCGCCTGAAGTGGCAGACCACCACACCGTCTTGATTGAAGCCCGTGGTCTTCACCGACACCAGCCCGGCGGTGGGCCGCGAGCTCGATTCGCGCTTGTCCAGCACCTCCGACTCCGACGTCAAGGTGTCGCCCGCAAAGAGCGGGTGCGTCAGCTTGATCTCGTCCCAACCGAGGTTGGCGATGGCCTTTTGCGAGACGTCGGTGACGCTCATGCCGACCATGATGGCCACCGTGAGCGGCGAGCACACGATGCAGCGCCCGAACTCGCTGGCCTTGGCGTACTCGGCGTCGAAGTGCATCGGGTGCGTGTTCATCGTGAGCAGCGTGAACCAGGTGTTGTCGGCCTCGCTGATGGTGCGGCCTGGGCGGTGCTCGTAGATGTCACCGACTTCAAAGTCCTCGTAGTAGCGGCCGAAGGTTTCGCGAAAGCGTTTGTCGCCGACCTGCTTCACGTTTTGCACCATCGCGCTCGTCTCCTCGTTTTACTCGTTAGTTCAATTCACCCGCGCGGCGCAGGGTGCGCTGGGCGGCCAGCACCACGGGGCGGTCGACCAGGCGGCCGTCAACCAGCACGGCCGCGTCGTTCTCGCCACTGGCGGCCACCACCCGGCGCGCGCGCGCAAGCGCCTCGGCGCTGGGCATCAGTCCGGCGTGCACGGGCGCCACTTGCGCGGGGTGGATCAAGGCCTTGCCAGTGAAGCCGAGTGCGGCCACGCGGCGGGTTTCGACTTCCGCGCCTTCCGCATCGGCAACGTCGAGCCAGGGCACGTCCAGGCAGGCCAGATGTGCAGACGCTGCTGCGGCGGCTAGCGACGAACGTGCGTGCAGCATCGCCTCCCAGGCGAGCTCGGCGCCGAGCTCGGCGGCGAAGTCGGCGCCGCCGAACATTAGCGCATGTACCTGGGCTGAGGCGCTGGCGATGGCCGGGGCGGCGGCCAAGCCGCGCGCGCTCTCGATCAAGGCGATGAGCGGGGTGCCTGGCAACCACGCGGTGAGCAGCGCGAGCTGCTCTGCGCTCTCGGCCTTGGCCAGCATCACGAAGGCCGGTGCGGCTTGTGCTTCGTGCAGGCACAGCGCGTCACGCAGGGCATCGCTGGAGGGCAGGCGGTTGATACGCACGCCGTAGTGATGGCCGCTTGGCTGCGCGCGCAGGAAGTCAATCACCGATGCGCGTGCGGCGACGCGCTCGCCCGGTGGCACGGCGTCTTCAAGATCGATGCATACGACGTCGGCGCCTGATGCGCCAGCTTTGGCGAAGCGCTCGGGGCGGTTGCCGGGTACGAAGAGCAGGGAGCGCGCGTTGGAAAGCATTACTGGCTCGCTGGGGCGGGCGCGGGGCAGGCTTGCGCAAAGTGCTCCGCGATCTCACGCCGCGTCGCCAGCCACACACCTTGGGCGTTAGCGACATGCGCAAAAAACCGCTCCAGCGCACCAATGCGCCCGGGCCGGCCGATGATGCGCAGGTGCAGGCCCAGCGACATCATGCGCGGCGCGCCAGCGCCCTGCCCTTCGCGCAGCAAGGTGTCGAAGCTGTCGATGGCGTACTGCAACCACAGCTCGGGCGTGTAGGCCGGTGCCACCCACATCTTCATGTCGTTGCTGTCCAGCGCGTAGGGCACGATGACCATCGGCTTGGCCGAGCCGCTCACGTCACCCCAGAACGGGGTGTCGCGGCTGTAGTCGTCCATGTGATACAGGAAGCCCTCTTCCTGCAAGAGCCGGCGCGTGTGCTCCGTGTGCAGGTAGCGCGAGAGCCAACCCACAGGCCGCACGCCCACCGACCTTTCAATGCTGTCGGCAGCGCGGCGAATGAACTCGCGCTCTTGCGTCTCATCCAGCCGAAACTGGTGCACCCAGCGCCAGCCGTGTGAGCAGACCTCGTCACCACGCGCGGCAATCTGCGCCGCGAGTTCAGGCGCGTTTTCCAGCGACATGGCCGCCGCCGTCCAGGTCGCGCGGATCTTGTAGCGGTCCAGCAGCGCCAGCACGCGCGGCGCGCCTTCATGCAAGCCGTACTGGTAGTTGGACTCGTTGCCATGCATGCGCAGCGGCTTCTTGATGACGACACCGAGCTCGTCCACCGGCTCGGGAAATGCGTCGCCTCGCGCCAGGCTGTACTCCGAGCCTTCTTCGACGTTGACGACGATAGACAGCGCCAGTTTCGCGCCGCCTGGCCAGCCCCAGGGCATCAGTGCATCTCCTCGCCACCCGAGACGTTCATCGATTCGCCGGTGATGTACTGCGCTTGCTCCGAGCACAAAAACGCGCAAGCATTGGCGGTGTCGCCTGGCAGCCCCGGCCGGCCTAACGGTATGCGTGAGCGCATATCAGCCAGGTACTGCTCGACGCTCTTGCCCAGCAGCTTGGCGAAGTATTCGTTCTGCCAGGCACCCAGCCCCGTGGTCACATGGTTGGGGCAGATGGCGTTGACGGTGACCTGGTGCGCCGCCAGCTCGATGGC
>JANMMH010000056.1:0-18576 GCA_031373055.1 Rubrivivax sp.
GCTGCATGCCCGGCACGTTGACGCCAACCGTGAGCCCCAGGAAGCTGTACAGCCGCCCCATCCAGTCGGCATCGCGGCGCGCCAGGTAGTCGTTGACGGTGACGACATGCACGCCCTTGCCTTCCAGCGCATTGAGGTAAACCGGCAGCGTGGCCATAAGCGTCTTGCCCTCGCCCGTGCGCATCTCGGCAATCTTGCCCTGGTGCAGCGCGATGCCGCCCACCAACTGCACGTCGAAGTGGCGCATCTTCAGCGTGCGCTTGCCGGCTTCACGCACCACGGCAAAGGCTTCGGGCAAAAGCTGGTCGAGCGTTTCGCCCTTGGCGATGCGCTCGCGGAAAGTGTCGGTCAACGCGCGCAGTGCGGCGTCGTCCAAGGCTTCGAAGCGTGGCTCGAGCGCGTTGATGTCCTGGACAGCGCGGCGGTAGGTCTTGAGCAGGCGGTCATTTCGGCTGCCGAAAATCTGGGTCAGGATCTTGGGGAGCATGCAGCGTCACGCGTGAAAGGTTGGGGGCGGCGCACCGCCGCAGCAATGCAGCGGAAGGCGGGTGTCAGGCAGATGTGGGGTCGGTCGGGCGCCGGGCAAGGCCGGCGCTTGGCAAGGCCTGCTCAGCCTTGGCTGCACCCGCTATGGGCGCCTGCGCAAAGCGCGCGAGTTTAGCATCGCGCCCTATGCCCACAGGCCCTGGCGCGGCCGTCTAACGGCGTGGCCGCAGCTCGGCCGTGATGGGCGTCCGGCCCGCACCGGCCAAGAACTGCGCCGGGTCTTGCGGCACGCCTTCAAGCAGCACTTCAAAGTGCAAATGCGGGCCGGTGGAGCGGCCGGAATTGCCCACCTCGGCGATCAATTGCCCGCGCTTGACCAAGGCGCCAGCCTCGACCATGACCTTGGAACAATGGGCGTAACGCGTCACCAGCCCATTGCCGTGGTCGATCTCGACGACATGGCCATAGGCCGCGTGCCACTCGCTGGCCACCACCACGCCACCGGCGGCGGCGTGGATGCGGGTGCCGATGTCCGCCGGAAAGTCCAACCCCGAGTGCAGGGCCGCGCGGCCGCTGATGGGGTCCATGCGAAAGCCGAAGCCCGAACCGACGGGGCCGTCCACCGGCCTCGAATTCGGCACCATCAAGGCCTTCAGCCGGGCTTGCAACAGGCGCGATTCCACCAAGGTAAAGAGGTCGGTGTGCTGCTCGGTCGATTGGTCCAGTGTGAGCAAGAGGCCTCGCAAGGTTTCGAGCGAAAGCGATTCGGCAGGAATGAAGGGCCCGCCTTTGCCACCGGCCGCTGCGGGCTTGGGCAGTGGCTTCATCTCTTCGACCTTTACGCCGGCCAAGCCCGAGACACGTTCACCCATGGCTTCAAGCCTGATGAGCTTGGCGTGCATCTCACCGACCTGCTGCGCCATGGCGTCGAGGTTCTCGCGCATGAAGCGGTCACGCTGGGCGATCTCGTCGCGCACCACCAGCTTGACGAGTTGGCTCACTACCGGCCAGCCTTCACGTGCGGCCTTGAGGAAGACGAAGTGGTAGATGGCGCCTGATGCAAGCATCAAGGCCAGCACAAGCGCTGCACACACGGCCAGCAACCTGGGCCAACTCAACTGCAAGACCCGCGTGCGCGCCAGGCCTGGGTGGGTGATCAACACTTGCATCGTTAGACTCCTGACATGTCTCATCCAGACGCGCGCTCGAACGCTCCGGCACAGGCCCTTCGTCAGGCCCTGGACGGCAGCGAGCCTTTGTCGCGCCTGCTCTTGCGGGTGCAGGCGTCACGCGACTGCCTTGCCGCCGTGGTGCCGGTGTTGCCGCCAGAGTTGCGCGGCGCCGTTCAGGCTGGACCCCTGGACGATAGCGGATGGACCTTGTTAGTGGCCAACGCGGCGGTGGCCGCCAAGTTGCGACAACTGATGCCTGTCCTGAACGACGCGCTGGTGGCGCAATCTATTGCGGTGGCAGCACTGCGCATCAAGGTTCACACACCGAAGTGACGTGCTGCCTATGGCGCCATCACGAGGCGTGGTGCCGGCTGTCCGAATCGAACGGACGACCTTCCGCTTACAAGGCGGGTGCTCTACCAACTGAGCTAAGCCGGCGGTGACAAAACGCAGGGCGCGATGCTAGCGCAGCGCTGCAGGCTCAGGCCGTGAAGTGAATGACTTGAACGCCTTACTTCACACGCTTGAGCGACGGCCTGGGCGATGTGGGCGAGGGTGGTTCGGGCGGCTGCGGCAACTCAGTCGGCTCTTGCGCGACGGATGACTGACCGCCGTCATCGCGTGCGCCCGCCGCGCTGTCGGTTTCGCTGCGTGCCAGGCGCAAACCACGCAGGGGCGTCACGCCTTTGGACGACGAGGTTGGCGACGCGTCGGCAAGGTTGGCACCGTCGGTAGGCGCAGGGAAAGCCATGCCCTGTCCGTTCTCGCGTGCGTAGATCGCCACCACGTGATCAATTGGTACCACGATGTCGCGGGCCGCACCACCAAAACGTGCTTTGAACTCGACGAACTCGTTGCCTAGCTTCAAACTGCTGGTGGCTTCGAAGCCGACGTTGAGCACGATCTCGTGGTTCTTCACGTACTCCATGGGCACCTGCACGGTGCTGTCAACGTACACCGCCAGGTAGGGCGTGAAGCCGTTGTCGGTGCACCAGTCGTGCAAGGCGCGGATGAGGTAGGGGCGCGTGGGCGTGCCGGCGCCGTCGGGGCTCAAGGGAATGCTCATGCGCGGTCTACGTTGCCCCGTGTCGCCACTTACTTACGCATGACCTTTTCGGACGGCGTCAGTGCCTCGATGTAGGCCGGGCGCGAGAAGATGCGTTCGGCGTACTTCAAGAGCGGCACGGCGTTCTTGGACATGTCGATGCCGTAGTAGTCCAGGCGCCACAAGAGCGGGGCAATGGCCACGTCGAGCATCGAGAAGTCGTCGCCCAGCATGAACTTGTTCTTCAGGAAGATCGGTGCGAGCTGGGTCAGCCGGTCGCGAATCTGCGAGCGTGCCTTTTCCAACTGCTTGTCGGTGGCCTTGACGCCGCGCGACTCCAGCAAGTTCACATGCGCGAAGAGCTCCTTCTCGAAATTGAACAGGAACAAGCGCACGCGTGCACGCGCCACCGGGTCGCCCGGCATCAACTGCGGGTGCGGGAAGCGCTCATCGATGTACTCGTTGATGATGTGCGACTCGTACAGGATGAGGTCGCGCTCCACCAGGATGGGCACCTCGTTGTACGGATTCATCAGCGCAATGTCTTCAGGCTTGGCGAACAGATCGACATCGCGAATTTCGAAGTCCATGCCTTTTTCGAACAGCACGAAGCGGCAGCGGTGCGAGTACGGGTCGGTCGTTCCGGAATAAAGCACCATCATGGTGGGTAGCCCTCAGGTCGATCAATGGGGCCACGGCGGCCCCGGCACAAAGAACACTTGCAAAACACAAACGCAGTGGGCGCTTGTTCGCTCCCACTGCGCTGAAGGCCGGCACTTGGTGCGCCGGCAACACACAGCTGCTACTTGACGTCTTTCCAATACGCGGCGTTCAGGCGCCAGGCGAAGATGGTGAACACGGCGAGGAAGAGCAGGACCCAGACGCCAATGCGAAAGCGCTCGGACTGCACCGGCTCGCCCATCCACTGCAAGAAGGCCACCAGGTCGGCCACGGCCAGCTTGTACTCGTCGGTGCTCAGGCTGCCCGGCGTGATGGGCTCGAAGCGTTTGAAGACATGCGCGGTGTGGCCATGGGCGTCTTTCTCGTCCGCAAACACCGCCCGCTGCTGGCCTTGCATTTCCCACAACACATGGGGCATGCCCACGCTGGGGAAGGCCAGGTTGTTCCAGCCGGTAGCCTTGGTCTCATCGCGGTAATAACTACGCAAATACGTGTACAGATAGTCGGCGCCCGAGCCCTTGCCTGGGTCGGAGCGCGAACGCGCAATCAGCGTCAGATCCGGCGGCAGGCCACCGAACCACTCCTTGGCGTCCTTGGGGTCGAGGGCCACCTTCATGGTGTCTCCGACTTTTACGCCGGTGAAGACCAGGTTCTGCTTGATCTGGTCTTCGGTGAGGCCGACATCACGCAGCCGGTTGTAGCGCATGAAGCCCGCAGCATGGCAGTTCAGGCAGTGGTTAACGAAGAGCTTTGCGCCGTGCTGTACGGCGGCAAGGTCGGTCACGCGCTCGGTGGGGAATTTGTCCCAGGCAATGCCTTCACTGGCGGCCTGCACCGGTGCGGCCAAGGCCAGGCTGGCCAAGAGCACGAGGATCAGCTTTTTCATCATGGTGTGTGGCTCCGCAGCGCGCCGTTCAATGGGCTTCAAAGGTGACCCGGTCGGGCACACGCTTGAACTCACCGATGCGGCTCCACCAGGTCATCAGCAGGAAGAAGGCGAAATAGAAGAGCGTGCCGGCTTGCGACAAGAAGGTGCCCAAGTCGGAGACCGGCTTGATGCCGAGGTAGCCCAACAAAAACATGTCGAAGACAAACAGGCCGTACATGATCTTGTGCCAGCCCGGGCGGTAGCGGATCGACTTCACCGGACTGCGGTCAAACCATGGCAAGAAGAACAGGATGATGACGGCGCCGCCCATCACCACCACGCCCCAGAACTTGGCGTCGAAGGCCTTGAGCATGAAGATGGCCACCAGCGCCGCGCCCCGCACGAACACCTTCCACAAGGTGCTGATGCCGCCCTTGAGCACGGCCAGCACAGCCGACACCGCCACGATGCCCACCAGCACATTCACCATCGGGTCGGTGAGCGCGCGCAGCATCGAGTAGTACGGCGTGAAGTACCACACCGGCGCGATGTGAGCGGGGGTCTTCAGCGGGTCGGCGGGGATGAAGTTGTTGTACTCAAGGAAGTAGCCGCCCATCTCGGGGGCGAAGAACACCACCGCCGTGAACAACATCAAAAATACACTCACACCAAGCACGTCGTGCACGGTGTAGTAGGGGTGGAAGGGAATGCCGTCCAGCGGCTTGCCCGCAGCGTCTTTGGTGGCCTTGATTTCCACGCCGTCGGGGTTGTTCGAGCCGACATCGTGCAGCGCGAGCAGGTGCGCCACCACCAGGCCCAGCAGCACCAGCGGCACGGCGATGACGTGGAAAGCGAAGAAGCGGTTCAGCGTGGCGTCACCGACCACGTAGTCACCGCGAATCAGCAGCGACAACTCTTCACCGATGAAAGGAATCGCCGCGAAGAGGTTGATGATGACCTGCGCGCCCCAGTAGCTCATCTGGCCCCAGGGCAAGAGGTAGCCCATGAAGGCTTCGGCCATCAGGCAAAGGAAAATGGCGCAACCAAAAATCCACACCAATTCGCGCGGCTTGCGGTAGCTGCCGTAAATCATGCCGCGAAACATGTGCAGATAGACCACGACAAAGAAGGCACTGGCGCCGGTGGAATGCATGTAGCGAACCAGCCAGCCCCAGGGCACGTCACGCATGATGTACTCGACCGAGGCAAAGGCCAGCGCGGCGTCGGGCTTGTAGTGCATCACCAGGAAAATACCGGTGACGATCTGGATCACCAGCACCAGCATCGCCAGGGCGCCGAAGAAGTACCAGAAGTTGAAATTCTTCGGCGCGTAGTACTCCGACATGTGAATGCGGTAGGCGTCGAACGCGGTCGGGAACCGGTTCTCCATCCAGGTCGTGACTTTCACGCCCAGCGACGCGTCGGCCGGCGCTTCCTTGAATTCAGCCATGCTTGCCCTCGTAAGATTGTGTGGGTCGCGCGCTTTTGCTTCTGCTCTTGCGTCTGCCAATCAGTGCGCTCACGCCTTCTTGTCCTCGCCGATCACCAGCGTGGTGTCGGACAGATACATGTGCGGCGGCACTTCGAGGTTGTCGGGCGCGGGTTTGTTCTTGAAAACACGGCCGGCGACGTCGAAGGTCGAGCCGTGGCATGGACAGAGAAAACCGCCTTGCCAGTCGTTGCCCAGCGACGGCTGAGCCCCGGTTTGAAACTTGTCGCTGGGCGAGCAGCCCAGGTGCGAACAGATACCCACGGCCACAAAATACTCGGGCTTGATCGAGCGATGCGGGTTCTTGGCGTAGGCCGGCGTTGGGTACTGCTTGCGCAGTGACGTGGGGTCGGCCACCTGGGCCTCAGTTTGCTTCAGCGAGGCCAGCTGCTCGGGCGTGCGGCGCATGATCCATACCGGCTTGCCACGCCACTCGACGGTTAGCTTTTCGCCAGGCTTGATGGCGCTGATGTCTACTTGCACTGGTGCACCCGCCGCCTTGGCGCGCTCGGACGGCGCAAACGAGCTGACAAAAGGCACGGCCGTGAAAGCGCCACCCACAGCGCCGGCGCCGCAGGTGATGGCGATCCAGGTGCGTCGGCCTTGGTCGTCAGGGCCGCTGTGGGCGCCGTCTTTGGCGAAAGGCGCGGGCGCGACGGAAGCGTCACTCATGGATGTCCTCGGGATGGTCACAGACAGGCGGCAAATGGGGCTAAGTCAACGGCGGATTCTAGCTGAGACCCTGCGGGCCTTTGCCTTAGGCACCCACGCCACGAGACGACAGCGAGTAATCAGTATTGACAGCTCGGTACTGACCACCTTGACGCCATTTCTGCGCACCACTAAGGTCGCCGCTCCGCAGGCCCTTGGCGCGCGGCGACGATTCACTACCGACAACATCCAGGAGTATCTGACCCATGAGTTTCACCACTGAGTTCAAAGAGTTCGCGATCAAAGGCAATGTGATGGACCTTGCCGTGGGCGTCATCATCGGCGGCGCGTTCGGCAAGATCGTCGACTCGCTTGTCGGCGACCTGATCATGCCCATCGTGGGCAAAATTTTCGGCGGGCTGGACTTCAGCAACTACTTCATCCCCTTGGCCGGACAAGTCGCCACAACCTTGGTCGAAGCCAAGAAGACCGGTGCAGTGTTCGCCTACGGCAACTTCATCACCGTGGCCATCAACTTCATCATCCTGGCCTTCATCATCTTCATGATGGTCAAGCAGATGAACCGCATGAAGCGCGAAGCGCCGCCGGCCGCACCCGCCGCAACGCCAGAAGACGTGGTGTTGCTGCGCGAGATCCGCGATTCGCTCAAGAAGTAACTTTTGCTTGCCCTCGGCCCTCGGGTCGGGGGCTTTTGCGGGGCATCGCTTGACGCATACTCAACCGTTGCCATGAGCTCCCTACCCGTCCGCCGCTTGCCGGCTTCGATCGAAGCCGCCGCCACGCGCATTCAGCAGGCGGCCAGGCAGGCCGTCGACCGCAGCATTGAAAGTTTGGGCTTGTCGGCCCTGTCCGCTGCCAATGTCTCGCAGCGCAGCGAAATTTTGGCCGCGCAGTTTGAGCTCGACCGCAAGTCGGCGATGTTCATTCTGGCCTTCGACGAAGCCTTCCTCGAGCGGCTGCGCCACGACTGCATCCCACGCGAAGACCTTGGCCGCGCCCATTCAAATTGGGGCGAGCTCAGCTTGGTCGATGACCGCGAGATGGAGATCAAGGTCTCGGCCGAGCGCTTTGGCATGCAGATGGCCAGCGCCTGCGAATGGGAGCTGCGCGAGCTCAATGCGTACCTGGGATCCGCGCTTGGCCGTGGCCGTCTGGAGCCCGAGCACAACCCGTTGCGGCCCGAAGCCATTGGTCTGGCCATGATCCGCGCCGCAGAAGCCACCAGCGACCGGGACGAAATCCGCCGCGTGTTGGTGGCCGAAATTGGCCGTTCGCTGGCCAGCTCGCTGGGCCCCACCTACGCCGCTATCGTGGCCGACATGCGCAGCCTGGGTGTGCAGCCCGCAGGGCTGACCGTGCGCATGAATGAAAGCCGCGCCGCTGGCGACTCCGTTTCCGACAGCGCGGGTCTTGGCGGCGCGCCAACGCCGGGCTCGGGTTTTGCCTCTACCGGCTCGGGGCAGGCCGGAGCGACGGGCTCGGGCGCTGGTTCCGCGTTGGGCCAAGTCGACGCCGCGATGATGTCGCTGATCCGCCGCCTGGCCTTCGTGGAGCCGATGTCGGGCAGTGGTGCGGCGGAGTCCGGCTGGGCCCACAGCGGGCGTGGCGGCGTGGCCGCCAACGGCGGCGCACTGGTGGCGCCCAACCTCATCCATCACCACCGCGAAGAGCTGCGCGCGGTGTCGCGTGGCGGCATCGATCACATGGTGATCGATGTCATCGGCGGCCTCTTCGACCAAATCCTCAGCGACCCCAAAGTGCCGCCGCAAATGGCGCGAGAAATTGCGCGCCTGCAGTTGCCGGTGTTGCGTGCCGCGCTCGGCGATTCGAGCTTCTTCTCGTCGCGCCGCCACCCCGTGCGCCGCTTCGTCAACCGCATTGCGTCCTTGGGCACCGCGCTTGAAGACGTGGGCGACGAGCGCTCGACGCGGCTCTTCACCAAAGTCCACGTCCTGGTGAATGACGTCGTGCAGGGCGACTTCGAGCAGGTCGAGACCTACGAGGCCAAGCTCGGTGAACTCGAAGCCTTTGTCGCCAACGAAGCCCGCCAGGACATGGCCTCGCCTGCGGGCGACGCGGCGGCACTCTTCCAGCAAAAGGAAGACCAGTTGCGCTTGCAGCACCTGTACGCCACGCAGCTGCAAGGTGAGCTGCGCACGGTCACGGCGCCAGAGTTCCTGCGCGACTTCGTGGCGCAGGTGTGGAGCCAGGTATTGCTGGCCTGCGCTGCGCGCGAAGGCCCGCAGGGTGAGCGCCTGCGGCGCTTGCGAGAAGCCGCAGGGCAGCTGCTGATGAGCGTGCAACCCAAGGCCTCACCGGCCCTGCGCAAGTCGTTCCTGACCGAGCTGCCGCGTCTGATGCAAACGCTCAACGAAGGCCTGGACCTGATCGCCTTTGCAGACGACAAACGCCGCACGTTCTTCGGGCAGCTGCTGCCCGCGCATGCCGAGGCGCTGAAGGCCGGCGGCGCCAGCACGCTGGACTACAACCTCATGGCCAAGCGTGTCGACAACGTCGTCGAACGGCCCGTGCCGGCGCAATCGGACCTGAAGACCTCATCTGCGGCCGACCTGCCCGTGCTGGACGACGAGATCCTGGTGGCACCGTTCAGCAAGGCCGAAGCGGCGCAGATCGGGCTCGTGGCCGAGTCCACCGTCGACTGGAACGGTGTGGTGGACATCGACCTCAGTGCCGAGCCCGAGCTGAGCGCGGTGGACATCCATATCGACGGCCTGAGTGCGAGCAATGACGAGCCCGAGCCCTCGCGCGGCAAGTCACTCGCCGACCATGTACAGATCGGTTTTGCCTACCAAATGCACTTGCAGGGGCAGTGGGAAAAGGTGCGTCTGGCGCATGTCAGCCAGGGCCGCACGTTCTATGTTTTCACGCATGGCAAGAAGCACAAGCAGACGGTGTCGCTGACTCACCGCATGCTCACGCGCATGTGCGAAACCAGCCGCATGCGTGCGTTCGAGAATGCGTACTTGATCGAGCGCGCCACCGCGCGGGCGCGACAGCAATTGGCGCAGCTGGGGACGCGCAAGAGCGCTTGATCGCCTGGCTTCGCGTCAGCCGAGCAGCCGCCGCGCCATGCGTGTGGCGGCGATCAAACTGGAAGCATCGGCGACACCGCGCCCGGCGATGTCGAATGCCGTGCCGTGGTCAGGACTGGTGCGCACGAAGGGCAGGCCCAGCGTGACGTTGACGCCTTGCTCGACGCCCAGGTACTTGACGGGGATGAGCCCATGGTCGTGCGTCATCGCCACCACGGCGTCGAACTCGCCCACATGCGCTGGCGGCGCGTGGCGGGCACGCATGAACACGGTATCGGGCGCATAGGGGCCGCTGGCATGGATGCCTTCGGCACACGCGGCGTCCACGGCCGGCGCGATGAAAAGACGCTCTTCCTCGCCGAAGAGTCCGCCTTCCCCGGCATGCGGATTGAGCCCGGCCACCGCGATGCGTGGCGCATTGATGCCGAACGCCAGCAGCGACTGCTGCGTGATGCGCAGCGTTTGCAAGACCGCGTCGAAGCTCAGCGCATCGATGGCGTGGCGCAGGGAAAGGTGGATGGTCACCAGCACCACACGCAGCTCGTCGTTGGCCAGCATCATGCGCACCGGCGGCAGCGCGCCGCTTTGCGCCGCCAAGGCTTGCAGCATCTCGGTGTGGCCGGGGAAGGCGACGCCGGCTGCGGCCAGCGCTTCTTTGTGGATCGGCGCGGTGACGATGGCCCCGCCCTGCCCTGCTTGGACCAGCTTCACGGCGTGATCGATGCAGCGCGCTGCGGCCGCACCGTTGCGCGCGTCGATACGGCCCCAGGGCAGGCTCGCGAGCTCGCTGTCCAGCCCGGGCGGGGGCAACACCGGCAAGCAGCCTGGCGGCAGGCGCGCAGCGTCGCTCGGTGCCTCAATCGCCGCCACGCTCGTGAAGCTTTCGGGCCACAAGGCGCAGGCGCGGCGCATCACCGCGACGTCACCGATCACCACAGCGCCGCCCAACGCGCCGGCATGAAACGCGGACGCAATGATCTCGGGTCCGATGCCGGCGGCGTCGCCCATGGTCACGAGCAGCGTTGCGTGCGTCATGCCGGGTTGTCAATCTCGATGAAATGGTGCGCCAGACTTAACTGCGCGGCCACATGCGCCGCCACCGCCGGGGCGCCAAAGCGCTCGGTGGCGTGGTGGCCGCAGGCGATGAACGCCACGCCCGTCTCGCGCGACAGGTGCGCTTGTGGCTCGGAGATCTCGCCGGTGATGAAGGCGTCGGCGCCGGCGGCGATAGCCTCTTCGAAGTACGACTGCGCGCCGCCCGTACACCAGGCCACACGACGCAGCAGCCGGCCGTCACCCACCAGCAGCGTCGGCTCGCGCTGCAAAGTCAGCCGTGCTTGCTGTGCCAGCTCTTGTGACGTTAGCGCCGTGCTGGCGGCGCCGATGAAACCCAGCTGCTGCTCGCCAAAACGCGCGTCGGCCACCAGGCCTAGTTGCCGCCCGAACTGCGCGTTGTTGCCCAGCTCAGCGTGCGCGTCCAGCGGCAGGTGGTAGGCAAAGAGGTTGATGTCGTGCGCCATCAAGCGCGCCACGCGCTGGCGCAGCCAGCCCGTCAGCCGCCCGTCCTGGCCGCGCCAGAACAGACCGTGGTGTACGAGCAAGGTGTCGGCCCCGGCTTTGATGGCCGCGTCGATGAAGGCCAAGCTTGCCGTCACGCCCGAGACAATGCATCGCACCTCGCGCCGGCCCTCGACCTGCAAACCGTTCGGCCCATAATCTTTGAACGATTCCGGCCGCAGCAGCACAGCCAGGCTGGACTCAACTTCACTTCGCTCGACCATTCCCCAACCTTCTGTCTCATGTGGCGTAGAACCTGGCTCTTATTCTCGCAGGCGGTCACCGTCGCACTGGCCCTGCTGTTCGTGGTGATGACGCTCAAGCCTGAGTGGCTGCCGCGCTCGACCATGGGCGCGGCGGGCATGCTGCCTGCGCCCACCATCGTCAGTGCACCACCCGCAGCGCCAGCGGCCTCCGCACCGGCCATCGGCGGCGGTTTTGCGCTCGCAGCCAAGCGCGCCGCGCCCGCGGTGGTCAGCATCGTGGCCACCAAGATGGCGCGGCGCAGCCCACACGCCGACGACCCGCGATTCCGCTTTTTCTTTGGCGATGGCAACGGCCCACCGCAGGCGCAAACAGGCCTGGGCTCAGGTGTCATCGTCTCGGTCGAGGGCTATTTGCTGACGAATCAGCATGTCATCGAAGGCGCCGACGAGATCGAGGTGCAACTCGCCGACGGTCGCCAGGCGCGCGCACGGCTCATCGGCAGTGATGTCGAGACCGATCTGGCGGTGTTGAAGATTGAGCTCGACAAGCTGCCCGCCATCAGCTTTGGCCAGTCACCGGCCTTGCAGGTGGGTGACGCCGTGCTGGCCATCGGCAACCCATTCAACGTCGGCCAGACGGTGACAGCGGGCATCGTCAGCGCCATGGGCCGCAACCGCCTGGGCCTGTCGACGTTTGAGAACTTCATCCAGACCGACGCCGCCATCAACCCCGGCAATTCGGGTGGCGCGCTGGTCGACAGCCAGGGCGCGCTGGTGGGCATCAACACGGCCATTTTTTCGCGCAGCGGCGGCAGCCTAGGCATCGGCTTTGCCATCCCTGCGGACACGGCGCGCCAGGTGATGGAAAGCCTGATCCGGGACGGCCAGGTCACACGCGGCTGGCTGGGCGTCGAGACGCGCGACCTCACGCCCGAATTTGCTGAGAGTTTTGGCCTGCCCATCAAAGGCGGCGCCTTGATCACCGGCGTGCTGCAAGACGGTGCAGCCAGCAAAGCCGGCATTCGCCCCGGTGATGTGGTGCTGCGCGTGGGCGCGGCGCCAGTGGCCAGCACGGCGCAATTGCTGGCGGCCGTGGCCGCGCTCAAGCCCGGCACGGCCACCACCGTGGTGGTGCAGCGCGGGGACAAAGCCATCGAGCTGCCAGCCACCGTGGCGCAGCGGCCCAAAGTGCAGGCGCGCTCGCGCTGAAAGCGCGCGCCGCGCGGCTCAGCTCGAGGGCGTTTTCTCAGCCTCCGCTTCAGCCTTGGCCTCAGGCGACTGCGTGTGCTTGATGAAGAAGCCCGCAGCCACGATGCCCAGCTCGTACAAGATGCACATGGGCACGGCTAACGCCAATTGTGAGATGACATCAGGCGGCGTGACCACGGCCGAAATGACGAAGGCGCCGACGATGAAGTAGCCACGCCATTGACGCAGTTGGTCCAGCGTGACGACGCCGATGCGCGCCAGCACCACCACCGCCACCGGCACCTCAAACGAGATGCCGAAGACCAGGAAGAGCGTGAGCACGAAGCCGAAGTACTGCTCGATGTCAGGCGCGGCCGTGATGCTGGTCGGCGCAAAGGCTTGAATGAACTTCGACATACCCGGGATCACCAGGTAATAGCAAAACGCCACCCCGATGAGAAAGAGCAGCGTGCTGCTGATGACCAGCGGCAGCACCATTTTCTTTTCGTGCGAGTACAGGCCAGGCGCGACAAAGGCCCAGACCTGGTACAGGACCACCGGCAGCGCCACCATGAACGCGGCCATCAGCGTGATCTTCAATGGCACCAATATCGGCGAGATGACGTTGGTGGCGATCAGCGTGGCGCCCTTGGGCAGATGCGCCACCAGCGGCGCGGCGAGCAGGTCATACAGCCCCGACGGTCCGGGCCAGAACACCAGCACGACGAAGGCTGCGGCGACGGCGATAAGCGCGCGGATGAGCCGATCACGCAGCTCCACCAAATGCGAGACAAACGGCGCTTCGGTGCCTTCGAGCTCGTCTTTTTTCTCGTCAGCCATCAACGCAGCCCCGCCGGCCGAAAGCGCGCCACACGGGCCGCACCCGACTGGGCTCTGGCGCGCACGCCATGGCGGTTTTTGTACCACTGCGGCGTGCTGCCGCGCTTCAAGCGCCAGTTCTTCTTCGGGCGCTGGTACTCGGGTGGTGGCGTCATCAGCGGCTCGTGGCCGAGGCTGTGGCCGCCGCCATCGTCCAGGCCTGCCGTGGCGCTTTTCCACTCGTTGTCGAAGGACTGCGTGGCCGACTGCACTTCGCCTTCAACATTGCGCGCAGCGTCTTCGAACTGCGTCTTCATCTTCTTCAACTCGTCGAGCTCGATCGAACGGTTGACCTCGGCTTTGACATCGGCGACATAACGCTGCGCCTTGCCCATCAAGTGGCCCAGCGTGCGCGCCATCTTGGGCAGCTTCTCGGGGCCGATGACGATGAGTGCCACCGCGCCGATCAGCGCGAGCTTGTCAAAACCGAAGTCGATCATGCAGGGTCAGGTCTTGAATCTCAAGTCTTGGGTCACGTCTTTGTTTTGGCCTCGACGTCAACGGTGTTGCCGTCTGGCGCACGGGCTTGCGTGCCGACCTGCTGCGGCGGCGCGGCAGGTGTTTCAGCAGCGGCGTCACCGCCACTCTTCACGCCGTCTTTGAAGCCCTTGACGGCGCCACCGAGATCGGCGCCGATGTTCTTCAACTTCTTGGTGCCGAAGATCAACACCACAACCAGCAATACGACGAGCCAGTGCCAGATGCTGATGGAACCCATGTGACTACCTCCTGATGCAGCGCACACCCGGTGCGCGAGAGGCGCGATTCTAGGTGAGCGTGGCCCCGTCGGCCGCCGCGCGGGGGCATGTCACCCTTTGATCCAGGGTCGTGGCCCGCCCATCACGTGCATGTGCAGGTGGTAGACCTCTTGGCCACCATCGCGCCCGGTGTTGACGAACGTTCGGTAACCATTGACGACGCCGAGTTCGCGCATCAATTGCGGCGCCAGCGCCAGCATGCGCCCGAGCATAGCCGCGTGTTCGGGGCCCGTGTCGGACAGCGTGGCGATGTGGGCCTTGGGGATGATCAGCACATGCACGGGAGCCCAGGGCTGGATGTCGTGAAAGGCCAGTAGCTCGCTGTCCTCAAAGACCTTCTTAGACGGGATCTGCCCGGCCACGATCTTGCAGAAGATGCACGCGGGGTCGCTAGCCATCATCAGTCTCCTTCATGCTCGCGCGACTGCGCCTTGCGCGCCGCAAATTCTTCCAGCCCCGACATGCCTTCACGCCGTGCCAGCTCGGCCAATACGTCGCGTGGCTCCAGGCCAAACGCGACCAGCGCCAGCATGGTGTGGAACCAGAGGTCGGCGACTTCGTGCACGAGTTTGGCGGGGTCACCGTCTTTGCCCGCCATCACGACTTCGGTGGCCTCTTCGCCGATCTTCTTCAAGATGGCGTCGTTACCCTTGCTGAAGAGCCGCGCGACGTAGCTCTTGTCGGGGTCGCCCTGGCGGCGCGCGGCGATGACGGCGGCCAGCCGCGCCAGCGTGTCGTTCGACGTCTCGTTCATCGGTAGATGCGCTCGGGGTCTTGCAACACGGGCTCGACCGCCAGCCACTGGCCAGCTTCATAACGCTGGAAGAAGCAGCTGTGGCGGCCGGTGTGGCAGGCAATCGAGGCTTCGTGTTCAGCACGGCCACGCTGCGTGACCTTCAACAGCAGCACGTCGTTGTCGCAGTCCAGCCGCATCTCGTGCACCTGCTGGAAGTGGCCCGACTCTTCGCCCTTGTGCCAGAGCTTGGCGCGTGATCGGCTCCAGTACACCGCCTCGCCGCGCGCGGCCGTGGCCGCCAACGCGTCGCGGTTCATCCACGCGAACATCAGCACGTCGCCGCTGCCACGCTCTTGGGCGATTACCGGCAGCAAGCCGTCGCGGTCCCACTTGATCTGGTCGAGCCAATCCATGGCCGCAAGTTTAACGTTCAAGGTGAGTGGCGCCGACAAAGCCCCGCTCTTGTGCGAACCAACGCAATACGGGCACGGTGCCGGGCAATACAGGCTGCACCTGCACCGGCAAGTCTTGCCAGGCCATCAGCTGCTGCTCGCGCATTTGCAGCTCACCGGTCCACTGGCGCACTTTGCAAAAGTGCAGGCGCACCAGGGCATGTGGGTAGTCCACGACTTCGACCTGCCAAGGCTCGGCATGGCCGATGTCAATGCCCAGCTCTTCGTGCAGCTCACGTGCAAGTGCTTGCTCAATGGTCTCGCCCGCTTCGACCTTGCCGCCGGGGAATTCCCAATAGCCGGCGTAGGGCTTGCCCACGGGACGCGAGGTGAGCAAGAAGCGATCTTGGCTGTCGATCAAGACACCCACGGCGACGTCAACCGGTACACGCGCAGCAGCGCGATCAAGCACGACGCAAACGCCCCGCGAAGTCACGCGCAAACTGCTCGGCCACGCGCCCCGAGCGCGAGCCGCGCTCCAGCGCCCACAAGAGCGCCTGCGCGCGCGCGCCTGCTATGCCCGCGTCGTCCACACCATGCTCGCGCAGCCACACGGCCACGATGGCCAGGTATTCGTCTTGCGTGAAGGGGTAGAAGCTGATCCACAGACCGAAGCGTTCCGAGAGCGAAATCTTCTCTTCCACCACCTCGCCTGGGTGCACCTCACCGTCGTCGGTGTGCTGGTAGGTGAGGTTCTCTTTCATGTACTCGGGCAGCAGGTGGCGGCGGTTGCTGGTGGCGTAGATCAGCAGGTTCTTGCTGGTCTCGGACACCGAGCCGTCGAGCACGCTCTTCAAGGCTTTGTAGCCGGGCTCGCCTTCGTCGAAGCTCAGGTCATCGCAGAAGACGATGAAGTGCTCAGACCGGCCCGCCACCAAGTCGATGAGGTCGGGCAAGTCGATCAGCTCGGCCTTGTCGACTTCGATCAGGCGCAGCCCTTGCGGCGCGAATTCATTGAGGCAAGCCTTGATGAGCGAGCTCTTGCCCGTGCCGCGCGCGCCGGTGAGCAGCACGTTGTTGGCACCATGGCCCCGCACAAACTGCTCGGTGTTGCGCACCAGGCGCTCCTTCTGCGCGTCGACACGTTCGAGCTGGCTCAAGCGAATGCCGGCGACATGGCGCACCGGCTCCAGCCGCCCCGAGGCGCCGCGCTTGCGGTAGCGAAAAGCGATGGACGACGCCCAATCGGGCGCGCGCACGGCCTGGGGCAGCACGGCTTCCAGCCGCAGCAGCAGGCTTTCAGCGCGTGCGATCAGGGATTCGACAGAACTTGAACTCATGGTTCAAGTGTATGCAGCGGCTGTGGCGCTCGCGCCGCACTCCCGCCGCATGTGCACGCCAAAGAGGCGTGGCTACGACGTCAAGCGCGCGAGCACGACTTCTAGGTGTTCGGTGGGCAAACGCTTGAAGCCCGAGCGCGCATAGCGCTGCAAGCGGCCCACCGCCAGCGAGGTCAAGGCCGACGCCAAGACCTGTGCGTCGACAGTGGGCGTAGGCGAGGCCGCAGCTTCAGCCGCCTGGCGCAAACACTGGCGCAGCTGCGATTCAACGCGGTCGAAAAACTGGTTCATGCGCGTATTGAGCCGCTCGTGCTCGAAGACCAGCGCGTCGCCGACCATCACACGTGTCATGCCCGGGTTCTTCTCGCCGAACTGCAAGAGCACGCTGACCATCTTCTGCGCTTGCGCGGCGGGCGCGCCCTCGCGCTCGGTGATCTGGTTGATGAGCGCAAAGACGCTGGACTCGATGAACTCGATCAAGCCCTCGAACATCTGCGCCTTGCTGGCGAAGTGGCGGTAGAGCGCGGCTTCGCTCACATCGAGCCTGGCCGCCAGCGCGGCGGTGGTGATGCGCTCGGCGCCCGGCTGCTCAAGCATGGAAGCCAGTGTTTGCAGGATTTGCACGCGACGCTCACCGGGCTTAGGGCGCTTCCTGGCGGCCATCGCGGCACTGTGGCCGGTGGCTGCCTCAACCACGGGCGCGTCGGGATCGTCGGGGGCTACGGACATCGCTGCGGGCGCTTCGGGTGGGTGGAATGACGGGGCCAGGCCCGGGGGTGCGATGCATTCTTGCACAGGGTTCATGCGCCTTTCGGTGCAGGTAAACACTGACATTCAGCCCGTGAAACTGCGCCTCTTCAGTGCCGCCAAGCTGCGCACCTGGCAGCCCACGTAGGGTGGCTGCATGGTCACGCGCGCCTGCGCTGCCGCGCCCCAGGTTGCGATGCGTGTCCAGCGCTGCATCCACACCGTGCGCATGCCGATGCGGTGCGCGGCCTTCTGGTTTTCCAGCGAGTCTTCGACCAGCACGCACTGCTGCGGCCGAACACGCAGCCGTGCGGCCAGGCGGCGCAGCATGCGCGCGTCGGGCTTGGGGCGCAGGCTGCCGAACATGTGCATGTCCTCGATCGAGACGACGGCGTCGAAGAAGCGCGCGATGCCTAACACGCCAAGTACGCGGCGTGTGTAATGCAGCGGTGCGTTGGTCAGCAAGATCTTGCGGCCCGGCAAGCCGCGCAGCGCGGCCAGGTCGTGCGGGTGGCTGTGCACGCGCGCCTCCAAGCCTGGCAGCAGGTGCGTCTCGTGCAGGAAGTGCGCGGCGTCCACACCGTGGTGGCGCACCAAGCCCAAGAGGGTGGCGCCGTAGCGGTCGAAGTAGCGCCGGCGCAGGGCGCTCGCGGCTTCGCTGTCGATGTCGAGCTCACGCTCGATGTAGGCGCCCATGGCCTGGCTCATCGGCGCGAAGGCGGCGTGCGAGGCGTTGTGCAGGGTGTTGTCGAGGTCGAAGAGCCAGACTGGCTTGGCTGTTGCCATCGAGGTCAGTAAGAACGGATCATGGTTCCGTAGGCCTGATCGGTAAGGATTTCCAGCAACATCGCGTGCGGCACGCGCCCGTCGATGATGTGCACGGCGTTGACGCCGCTCTTGGCGGCGTCCAGCGCGCCGGCGATCTTCGGCAGCATGCCGCCACTGATGGTGCCGTCGGCAAAGAGCTCGTCGATCTCGCGCGCACTCAGGTTGGTGAGCAGCTCGCCGGCCTTGTTCAGCACGCCGGGCGTGTTCGTCAGCAGCATCAGCTTCTCGGCCTTGAGCACGGTGGCCAGCTTGCCGGCCACCAGGTCGGCGTTGATGTTGTAGCTCTCGTTGTTCTCGCCAAAACCGATGGGGCTGATGACGGGGATGAACTGGTCATCCTGCAGCGCCTTCACCACCGACGGGTCGATCGAGGTGATCTCGCCCACCTGGCCGACGTCGTGCTCGATGCTGGGATCGTCTTTGTCGACCATCTTCAATTGGCGCGCGCGGATGAGCCCGCCGTCGCGGCCGGTCAGCCC
>JANMMH010000065.1:0-3033 GCA_031373055.1 Rubrivivax sp.
ATGGTGGAACCGGGGGGAATCGAACCCCCGTCCGCAAGCCATCGCCGGACGGTTCTACATGCGTAGCTGTCTGATTTGGATTTAAGTGCCCACGTCGCGCAGCAGCACGCTACGTTGGCCCCGAGTCATTTGGTTTTAGGCCCACAACGAATGACACGCCGCAGGACGAGCCCATGTGAATGACCTCGCAGCCTTTCAGTCTTTCGACTTCAGACCCAGCCCATCGGCCAACTGTTGCGAGGCTCACCGGTTTTAAGCGGCGAGTGCGTACGTTTGATCGTTCGCAGTTACTTTGTTTCCAGTGGTTTAACGAGCGAACTGGTGCTCGGCATGCCCCGTGTCGACTCCGCACCCACGTCGAAGCCAGGTCGGTCCCAGGGATATGAGTTTAGGCCAGTTCCAGCCAATTCAAGAGCTGATCGGGGGCCGTCAAGACGGCGTCGGCGCCCCAGCTTGCAATGGGCTCGGCGTCACCCAGGTATCCCCACGCTGCGGCCAAGGTCGCCATGCCCGCCGCGCGGCCCGCGCGGATATCGCGGATGTCGTCGCCCACGTAGACGCAGCGGTGGGCAGCCACGCCCATGCGCCGCGCGGCCTCTAGCAAGGGGGCGGGATGCGGTTTGGTGAAGGCTGTCGTGTCGCCGCCGACCAGCGCTGCGCAGTTCGGCGCAAGGCCCAGGCCTTCGAGCATGGGACCTGCAAGCCGCGTTGCCTTGTTCGTCACGACGCCCCACCGTATTGCCGTTAGCTGCATGGTCTCAAGTACCCCGTGCATCGCTGGGAACACAGTCGAGCTATGCAGCATGCGGCGCTCGTAACGCAGCAGAAACTCGGCGCGCAGCTCGTCAAATCTGGCGTCGCCCGGGCGCAGGCCAAACGCCGCCGCGAGCATGCCGCGCGCTCCCGAGCCGACCATGCGGCGCAGCTCGGAATACGGCGTTGGCTCCATACCTGCCGCCGCACGCATCTCGTTGGCAGTCGCGGCCATGTCGGGTGCGCTGTCGACCAAGGTGCCGTCGAAGTCAAACAGCACCGCGTCAATGCGCGCATGGCGAGGCTGCGCCGTCATCCAGCTTGGCGCCGGGTAGCCAGCAAGTAATTCACGCTGGCGTCGGCTGTGAGTGCGTAGCGTCGGGTGAGGGGGTTGTAGCCCATGCCTCGACTGTCTTCGATGGACAACCCACGATCGCGACACCAGCGGGCGAGCTCACTGGGGCGGATGAAGCGTGCGTACTCATGCGTGCCTTTGGGTAGCAAGCCGAGCACGTATTCGGCGCCGATGATGGCCTGGGCAAAGGCTTTGGCGTTGCGGTTGAGGGTGGAGAAGAAGACCCAGCCACCCGGCTTCACTAGGCTGGCGCAGGCGCGCACCACCGACGATGGGTCGGGCACATGTTCAAGCATTTCCATGCAGGTGACGAGGTCGAAGGAGGCGGGCCGCTCAAGCGCCAGCGCTTCAACTGCGAGTTCCCGGTAGCCCAAGGCTTGCACGCCGCTCTCGAGCGCATGCAGCCGGGCCACGCCCAGTGGCTTGCTGGCCAAGTCGATGCCCAACACAGATGCACCCCGCAGCGCCATCGACTCGGCCAGGATGCCGCCGCCACAACCGACATCGAGCGCAGTCTTGCCGCGCAGACCAGCGTGCGCATCGATCCAGTTCAGCCGCAGCGGGTTGATGTCGTGCAGCGGCTTGAATTCGCTGTCACGGTCCCACCAGCGGTGGGCCAGTTCGCTGAATTTGGCCAGTTCTTGTGCGTCGACGTTGCTCATGTCCCCATCGTAAGGTCCGCAATGACAAAACCCCGCCGAGGCGGGGTTTTGTGGTCGAAGTCCCTCGCGGGACTCCAGGCTTATTTGCGAGTGCGCGTACCCACGACCTCGATCTCGGTACGGCGGTTCTTGGCCTTACCTTCCTTGGTCTTATTGTCGGCGACAGGCTGCTTCTCGCCCTTGCCTTCGGTGTACACGCGATTCTTCTCGACGCCCTTGCTCACCAAGTAGTCTTTCACCGACTCAGCCCGGCGAATCGACAGCTTCTGGTTGAAGGCATCGCTGCCATCAGAGTCGGTGTGGCCGACGGCGATGATGACTTCAAGGTTGATGCCTTTGGTCTTGCCGACGAGGTCGTCGAGCTTGGCCTTGGCTTCGGGCTTGAGGATCGCCTTGTTGACGTCGAAGAACGCGTCAGCAGCGAACGTCACCTTTTCGCTCACCGGGGCGGGCGGCGGGGCCGGCGGTGCCGGGGGAGCCGGCGGCGGGGGTGGAGCTACGGCCGGGGGGGGCGGTGGCGGGGGCGGAGGCGGCGGGGGAGCCGGAGGCGGGGGCGGCGGCGGCACGATCGCGCCGTCACAACCCTCTGCAGCCGTGGCCGGCGTCCAAAAAGCGTCGCGCCAGCAAAGCTCGTTGGTGCCGTTCTTCCAGACGATGGTGCCATCGGCATTACGCCAATTGTCGATCGACTTCGACTGTGCGAAGCCCGCGATCGGCGCGGCAAGAGTGGCGGCAGCAAAGAGCACTGCCACCTTGTTCAATTTCTTCATGATTCTCCTCTCGAGGAAAGCCGCAGTGGTCTGCGATACGTCCGTAATTGAAGCTAAGTACTGGGTAAACGCCCGCAGCCGCAGGCACTCACCACCGACAAATCATTGTGCCATAGGGCGTCGGTTGAGCTGCATTTTGCGGGCTCGTTGGTCGTTGACCCTCGCGGCTGTTGCGCCAGCACTACAAGAGCCGACCTTTAGAATGCCCCGCTGCCAACACCGCCTGCATCCGCCAGCGCGCGTGCCGCGTCAACACTGGTCGACACCCCCGCATGAGTTCATTCGCCAAGGAAACGTTGCCCATCAGCCTCGAAGAGGAGATGCGCCGCTCCTACCTCGACTATGCGATGAGCGTGATCGTCGGGCGTGCATTGCCCGACGCGCGCGATGGCTTGAAGCCCGTGCATCGGCGCGTGCTCTTCGCCATGCACGAGCTGAACAACGACTGGAACCGGCCCTACAAGAAGTCGGCGCGCATCGTTGGCGACGTCAT
>JANMMH010000143.1:0-10978 GCA_031373055.1 Rubrivivax sp.
GTGCGTGCGCTGAGCAACGCCTTGCAAAGCGGCCGTTTGCACCACGCTTACCTCTTCACCGGCACGCGCGGCATCGGCAAGACCACCGTCTCGCGCATCCTGGCCAAGTCGCTCAATTGCACAGGGGCCGACGGCCAGGGCGGCATCACTGCCACGCCCTGCGGCGTGTGCAGTGCCTGAACGCAGATCGACGCCGACCGCTTCATCGACTACATCGAGCTCGACGCCGCGTCCAACCGCAGCATCGACGAGATCCGTGACCTCATCGAGCGCGCCGCCTACAAGCCGGCGGTGGGCCGCTTCAAGGTCTTCATGATCGACGAGGCGCATCAGCTCACCAAAGACGCCTTCAACGCGCTCTTGAAAACGTTGGAAGAGCCACCCGACTATCTGAAGTTCGTGCTGGCCACCACCGATCCCGAGAAGATGCTGCCCACGGTGCTCAGCCGCTGCCTGCAATTCAACCTGCGGCCGATGGCGCCCGAGGTCGTGCGCGAGCACCTGGCGCGTGTGTTGGCGGCCGAAAGCGTGGCGTTTGATGAGCCCGCACTTCGCTTGTTAGCACGCGCTGCACGTGGCTCCATGCGCGACGCGCTGTCGCTGGCCGACCAGGCCATTGCGTTTGGCGCGGGCAAGCTTGAAGAAGCCGGCGTGCGCCACATGCTGGGCACCGTGGACCGTGGCCACGCGCAAGCCTTGGTGCAGGCGCTGGCGGTGCGCGACGGCCCGGCCGTGCTGGCGGTCGTGGATGCGCTGCGTGATGCGGGCCTGTCGGCCGCTGGCGCGCTGGAAGAGCTTGCGCTCTTGCTGCAACAAATGGCGATCGAGCAAGCCGTTCCTGGCGCGCTGGACGAGATGGACCCTGACGTTGCTGCGGCGCGACAACTCGCCACCGCGCTTCCCGCCGACGAGACCCAGCTGCTCTACAGCATCGCGCTGCAAGGCCGTGCCGAGCTCACGTTGATGAGCGACGACTACGCGGCACTGACGATGGTCTTGCTGCGGCTCTTTGCGTTCCCCAAGGTCGGCGCTGTGGTCGCCGCACCCGTGCCCGCGCCGCGCCCGCTGCCCTTGCGGGCCGCCGCGCCGCCGGCCATCAACATGCCGGTGGCGCCGCCGAGCTTGCCCAAGGCCTTTGCCGCCCATGTGGCCAAGGTCCTCATCGCCGCAGAGCCCGAAGCTGCACCTCTTGTCGCGACCGTCAAGCCCATCAATGCCGCCCTGAATGACCGCTGGAGCAACTTGCTCAAAGCCCTGGACGCACGTGGCGCGGTAAGCGGCATGGTGCGTGAAGTCGCCTGGCAGGCCTGCGCTATGGCGCTGGATGAAAGCAGTGCGGGCCAGAGCTGGCAGCTCGTCGTCGAGAGCGAATCGCTGCGCGCTGACGCCCAGCGCGACAAGCTCGCTGCGGCGCTAACGTCCGAAGTGGGCGTGCCCGTGACGCTGACTCTTGGTGCCGGCGTGCCCGACGACAGCCCCGCCAAACGCGACGCTTTGATGCGCGCCCAGCGCCAAACGCGCGCTGAAGAAAGCATCCGAACCGACCCCGTGGTGGTCGAGCTGATGAACCAATTCAAGGGCGCGCGTGTCGTGCCCGGATCGATCAAACCCGTCTTGAACCCTGAAGGACTCCCAACATGATGAAGCAGCAACTGGCCGGCCTGATGAAGCAGGCCCAGGCGATGCAGGACAACATGAAGCGTGCGCAAGATGAGCTCGCGCTGATCGAAGTCGAAGGCCAGTCTGGCGCCGGCTTGGTGAAGGTCGTGATGACCTGCAAGAACGACGTCAAGCGCGTGACCATCGACCCCACGCTGCTGGCGGACGACAAAGACATGCTCGAAGACCTGGTCGCCGCCGCCTTCAACGACGCCGTGCGCCGCGCCGAAGCGCTGAGCAGCGAGAAGATGGGCAAGCTCACGGCGGGCATGCCGCTGCCCGGCGGCATGAAGTTCCCGTTCTGACGGAAGCTTTGTGTCGGAACCCGCGCTCGACGCTTTGATCGACGCGCTACGCCGGCTGCCCGGCGTAGGCGTGAAGTCGGCGCAGCGCATGGCGTTTCATCTCCTGCAGCACGACCGCGACGGCGCACGCCGCCTGGCCGGTGCCTTGGAACACGCGGTCAGCGAAACACGCCACTGCCTGCGCTGCCACACCTTCACGCAAGCCGAGGTCTGCGCCACGTGTCTAGACGAGTCGCGTGATGCGCGCTTGCTGTGCGTGGTCGAAACCCCCGCCGACCAAGCCGCACTCGAGCGCAGCGGCAGCTACGCTGGCCTCTACTTCGTGTTGATGGGCCGCCTGAGCCCACTTGACGGCGTGGGTGCGGCCGAGATCGGGAGCGCGGCCTTGCTCGCGCGCGTGGGCGACGGCGTGGTGACTGAAGTCATCATGGCCACCAGCTTCACGGCAGAAGGTGAAGTCACGGCGCACGCCTTGGGTGCCGTGATGCAAGCACGCGGCATCAAAGTCACGCGCCTGGCACGTGGTGTGCCGGTAGGCAGCGAGCTGGAGTTTGTTGATCTGAGCACCATCGCGCATGCCTTGGTTGACCGCCGCTAACACTGAAAGAGAACGCATATGACGCTGACCCTGGCCCACCTGTGCATCCTGGCCGCCGCACTCTTGCCCATCGTGTGCGTGGGCATCGCCAAAGGCGGCCAGTTCGGCAAGCCGCGCTCCAAGGGCGGCTACGACAACCACGATCCGCGCGCTTGGTTGGCCAAGCAGACGGGTTACCGCGCCCGCGCCAACGCGGCGCAGGCCAACAGCTTCGAAGCCTTGCCGCTGTTCATCGCCGGCGTCTTGATCGCGCAGCAAACGCAGGCGCGCCAAGGCTTGATCGACGCATTGGCGCTGGCCTTCGTGCTCTTGCGCGTGGCCTATATCGCCCTGTACGTCGGCGACCGTCAACTCGCGCGCAGCATGGTGTGGTTCATGGCCCTCGGCGTGAGCATTGCGCTGGTGTTTTCCAGCCTGTTTTGACGCTTCCTTGCCTACCCGGCGTGGCCGCTGTGGCCGCGTCTTCCATCCCCTCTGAACCCCAGCGGCCTTGCGGCTGCGCGCCCCTGTCTTGAACCCCATCACTCTTTTGCTGGCCAGCGAGCTGGGCGTGCGCCCACAGCAGGTCCAGGCGGCCATTGACTTGCTCGACGGCGGCGCTACCGTTCCCTTCATCGCGCGTTACCGCAAGGAAGCCACCGACGGTTTGGACGACACGCACCTGCGCACGCTCGAAGTGCGCCTGAGCTACGTGCGCGAGCTCGAAGCTCGCCGCGCGGCGGTGCTCGAGAGCATCGCCAGCCAAGGCAAGCTTGGCGACGCTCTGCGCGCAGCGATCCTGGCCGCGCCGATCAAACAGGAGCTTGAAGACCTCTACCTGCCCTTCAAGCCCCGGCGCCGCAGCAAAGGCATGGCCGCGCGTGAAGCCGGCATTGAGCCATTGGCCGATCGTTTGTTCGCCAATCCATTGCTCGACCCGCGAGTGCAAGCGCCCGCCTTCATCAACGTCGACGGCGGCTTTGCCGACGTGGACGCCGTGCTCGACGGCGTGCGCGACATCCTGTCCGAGCGTTGGGCCGAAGACGCCGCGCTCGTGGGCGTGCTGCGCGAATGGCTGTGGCTTGATGGCCAGCTGCAAAGCAAGTTGGTGGCCGGCAAAGACGGCACGCACCCAGACGCCGCCAAGTTCCGCGACTACTTTGACTACGCCGAGCCCATCAGCCGTATGCCATCACATCGCGCGTTAGCGGTGTACCGCGGCCGCGCGCTGGAATTCCTGGACGCGCGCCTGGTCACCGACGAAATCGCGGTCCCCGGCAAGCCCGGCCTGGCCGAAGGTCGCATCGCCCGCCACCTGCGCTGGCAGCACCAGGAGCGCGCGGGCGACGAGCTGATGCGCCGAACGGTGGCCTGGACGTGGAAGGTCAAGCTGAGCTTGAGCCTGGAGCGCGATCTTTTTGCGCGCCTGCGTGAGAGCGCCGAAGCCGTGGCCATCAAGGTCTTCGCCGACAACCTGCGTGACCTGCTGCTCGCGGCACCCGCCGGCAAGCGCGTCGTGATGGGGCTGGACCCCGGTATCCGCACGGGCGTGAAGGTGGCGGTGGTGGGTGAGACTGGCCGCGTCTTGGAGACGGCCACCATCTACCCGCACGAGCCCCGGCGTGATGTTGAGGGCTCGCTGACCACGCTCTATAAACTTGTTAGCGCGCATGGCGTGAACCTCATCGCCATCGGCAACGGCACGGCCAGCCGTGAGACGGATCAGCTGGCTGCGGCCTTGCTGGAACGTGTCGGAGCGCCCAAGGGTAGCGACGCCGCCGTGCAAAAAGTCATCGTCAGCGAGGCCGGCGCGTCGGTCTACTCAGCCAGCGAATTCGCAAGCCAGGAGCTGCCCGAGCTTGACGTCACCCTGCGCGGCGCGGTGAGCATCGCGCGGCGCTTACAAGACCCGTTAGCCGAGCTGGTGAAGATCGACCCGAAGAGCATTGGCGTGGGCCAGTACCAGCACGACGTCAACCCCGGCGAGCTGGCGCGCACGCTCGACACGGTGGTGGAGGATTGCGTGAACGCCGTGGGCGTGGACCTCAATACGGCGTCCGCACCGCTCTTGTCGCGTGTCTCGGGTTTGTCGCCCACCGTGGCCGCCAACATCGTGCGCTGGCGTGACGCGCAGGGCGCCTTTCGCAACCGCAAGCAGCTGCTGGACGTGACGGGCCTGGGCCCGCGCACCTTCGAGCAAGCCGCAGGCTTCTTGCGCATCCACGACGGCGACAACCCGCTGGACGTGACCGGCGTGCACCCCGAAACCTACCCGCTGGTGCAGCGCTTGTTGAAAGTGGCCGGCCGCCCCATCCACGAGCTCATGGGCCACGCCGATGCGCTGCGTACGCTGCGCCCTGAGACGCTGGCCGACGAACGCTTTGGCGTCGTCACCGTCAAGGACATCCTGGTCGAGCTGGAGAAACCGGGTCGCGACCCGCGTGGTGACTTCCGTGTCGCCAAGCTGAACGACGGCGTGCATGACTTGAAAGACTTGCAGCCGGGCATGCTGCTTGAAGGCACGGTCAGCAACGTCGCGCAGTTCGGTGCGTTTATCGACCTCGGCGTGCATCAAGACGGCCTGGTGCATGTGAGCCAGATGAGCCACAAGTACATCAGCGACGCGCGTGAAGTGGTGAAGACCGGCGCGGTGGTGACGGTGCGTGTGCTTGAAGTCGACCTCGCGCGAAAGCGTGTCTCGCTGACGATGAAGCTTGATGCGCCGACACCGAAGCCGGGGCAGGGCGGCGACAACAAGTACCAGGCGGCCGCGCGTGACCAGCGGCCGCGTGGCGCGCCAGTGCAGCCCACTGCGGGCAACGCCATGGCGGCTGCGTTCGCAAAGTTGACGCCGCGCTAAACCGTCTGCCAATGCGACTGGCATCCACCTGCATCGTGCTCGGCCTGGCCGCTTGCGCGCAGGCGTTTGCCCAGAGCGCCGCGTCGCCCGCCACGGCTGCCTCAGCGCCCACGCAGCAAGTGCAGATCGAAGCCAAACCGCAAGACGAAGACGAGGTTCGCCGCGATGCCGTGGCCGGCATGAGCGTGGTCGACCGCGATGAGCTCGACCGCTACGGCGACACCAGCGTGCTGGACGTCTTGCAGCGCCAGGCCGGCATCAGCATTGAAAGCGAACAGCCGCGTTTGCGTGGCATGGGCGGTGGCTACACGCTGATCTTGCTCAACGGTGAGCCGGCGCCGCCGGGCTTTTCACTGGAGCAACTCTCGCCGTCGGAGATTGAACGCATCGAGATCATCAAGGGGCCGAGCGCCGAACACGGCGGTGTCGCCGGCACCATCAACGTCATCTTGCGCACACCGCCAAAGTTTCAGCAGCGCGAGTGGCGCGCAAATGCCAGCTATCGCGGCTTGCAGCCGGCGGGTTCGACCAGCCTGAGCTGGGGCGACCGTGTCGGCGACATCGGCTTTCAGCTGCCGCTGTCGGCGTACCGCTGGGCCGGCGAGGGCGAGTCGTTCTCCGAGCGCTTCTCGCGTGGCACTGACGGGGCGCTGCGCGAAAACAGCAGCACGGGCCGCGACCAGTGGCGAGGCGGCGGCGCCAACCTTGGCCCACGTCTGGACTGGCGTATCGGTGAAGGCCACACGCTGCAGTGGCAAAGCTTCGTGCAGCGCAACGAGACCGAAAGCCGCAGCCAAAACCAAACGCAAGTTCAGCAAGGCCTGCCACCGTCGCTGCTGGCCAGTGAGTCGGCATCACGCGGCGTCTGGCAGATGGCGCGCACGCAGCTGCAGTGGAGCTTGAAAGAAACGGACGGCACGCGCTATGAGCTCAAGGCCTCGGCCGAGCGCAGCCAGGGCGACAACAGCAACACGCTGCTGGGCACGGCGGGCAGCTCGGCGCCGTTGTGGCGCGAGACGATCAACAACAACGTCGGCGAGCGTGTCTCGGCTGGCGCGCGCCTGCGCTGGCCGCTGGCCTTTGGCCACGCGCTGTCACTTGGCGCTGACGCAGAGCAGCGCCAACGCCATGAGCTGCGGCGTGTGACAGAAAACGGCGTGGAGTGGCTCACCGGCTCGGTGGGCCGGCCTTTTGACGCCACCATGCGCCGCGACGTGTTCTTCGTGCAAGACGACTGGACGATCTCCACCCGTGCCTCGGCCACGCTGGGCTTGCGCGGCGAGTTTGTGGCCACCGAGGCCAGCACCGTCAGCGGCGAGATGCAGCGCCAGCGCAGCCGGCTCGTGGCGCCCATCGTGCAACTGCGCCTAGCGCTGGACGAGAAGTCGCGCGACGTGCTGCGGCTGGCCGTGGCGCGCAGCAGCAGGCTGCCTGATCTGTCAGCGCTGATGGGCCGTTATTCGATCAACACCACCTACGAGCGCAACACGCCCAACACGCCGATCGCGGCCGACAGCGCCGGCAACCCGGCCTTGCTGCCCGAAGACGCCTGGGCGCTGGAAGCGAGCGTCGAGCACTATGTCGGCGGCGGCGGTGTCGCCAGTGTGGGCGTGTTTCATCGCCAGATCGACGGCCTGATACGCCGGCGCATCACGCTGGAGACAGTGAGCGAGTCCCTGGTGCCGCGCTGGGTCTCGCGCCCGTCGAACATCGGACAGGCGCGCTCCAGCGGGCTGGAGTTGGAGCTCAAAGGCCCGGGCGAGCATTGGCTGCCCATATTCTTCGCGCCGCGTTCGGGCTTTCAGCTGCGCAGTGCGCTCAGCGTGTACCGCTCGGCGGTAGAGCAGATCGACGACCGCAACGCCAGGCTCGAAGGCCAGGCGCCGTGGACGGCATCGCTGGGCTTCGACAAGCTGCCCTTGAAGGGCGTGTTCGGCTACGGCGCGAGCCTGAAGTACACCCCCGCCTACACGACGCAGCAGACCGACATGCAGCGTCTGTGGCGCGAACGCGTGCGCCGGCTCGACGCCTACGCGCTGTGGCGCTTCAGCCGCGAGGTGCAGCTGCGGGTGTCACTGCAAAACGTTGACGCGGTGCCGGCCTATATGGTGGTGTCGATCGACGACTTGGATGGCTTCACCGCGCGCAGCAGCACGCGCCGGCCTGGCCGCAGCCAGTTCAACGCCAACCTGGTGTGGCGGTTTTGATGGCGGCGACACCTGCGTTGCTGATCCATGCCGGGCCACGCGCACGGATGTGGCTGCGTGAACACGGCCTGCGGGCGACCGACGTGCGCGTGGTGCCTGCGGCGGCGGGTGGGCCCAAAGGCCTTGTGCTCAACCCGCTGGACCGCTTTCTCTTTGGCCATTGGCTGCGCGACGCATCACAAACCCTGCACCTGCTGGGCGCCTCCATCGGTGCGTGGCGCATGGCCTGCGCCTGCATGCCTAACGCCGATGCTGCACTGACGGAGCTGGCCGAGGACTACATCACCCAGCGCTACGAGCACGCGCCAGGCAAGCCGCCCAAGGCACGCCACATCAGCGAGGTCTTTGGCCGCAAGCTCGACGAGCGTCTGGGCGCGCGTGCCGCCGAGGTGCTTTCGCACCCGACACGCCGCATGCATGTCTTTACCAGTCGCGGCCGCCACGTGCTCGGCCGCCAAGGCCGGCTGCGAACGCCGCTGGGATATGCCGGCGCTTTCGTGGCCAACGCGACAGGGCGTCGCGCCTTGGGCAGCTTCATCGAGCGCGTGGTCTTCAGCGACCCGCGCGAGCCACTGCCCTTTGCGCTGTCAGACTTTCGCAGCACGCAGTCAGCGCTGGCCGCGCGCAACCTTTCAGCGGCAGTGCTCGCCAGTTGCTCGATCCCCTTTTGGCTCGACGCCGTGCACGACATCCCCGGCGGCCCACGCGGCGCGTATTGGGACGGCGGCATCACCGACTACCACCTGCACCTGCCTTATGGCGACATGGCTCACGGCCTTGTGCTCTACCCGCATTTCCAGGACACGGTGGTGCCGGGCTGGCTCGACAAACCGTGGAAGCGCCGCCATCTCGCCACGCCGGCACTCGACAATGTCGTGGTGCTATCGCCGAGCCCGGCCTGGGTCAAGACACTGCCCGGCGGCAAGTTGCCTGACCGCGGCGACTTCAAAGCGTTTGGTGACGACGACGCTGGGCGCATCAAAGTCTGGCGTCTGGCCTTGGCCCAAAGTCAGCGTTTGGCCGACGAATTCGCCGCCTTGGTGGCCTTAAGCGGTGGCATTGAATCTTTACCTTTGCGCTGATTCAACCGAAACCGGGCCAGCCACGTTGGGGGCCGACGCTGCGAATGCAAGACACCCGCACAACCCGCCAGCGAACGAGGAGCCAACCCATGAAGAGATTCACCCGCAGCACCCTGGTGGCCTTGGCCATCGCAGCCCTCGGTGCGTCCGCACAGTTCGCATCTGCGGCACACGCCAACAGCGGCGAAGACTGGCGCTACCACCAGCCCCAGCAGCACGGCAATGCCAACTCGGGCGTGGCCAACGTCTCCTACGGCGTCGTCACCGCCGTGGAGCATGCGCGCTCGTCGGGCGGCGAGATCAACGGTGGCGCTGGCGCCTTGATCGGTGGCGTGATCGGTGCGGTGCTCGGCCGCCAGGTCGGCGGCCGTGGCGACGCACGCACAGCGGGCACCTTTGCCGGCGCCGTGGCGGGTGCGCTCATCGGCCACCAGGTCGAGAAGCATCGCGGCCGTGGCGAAAGCAGCTCGGCACGCGTGTCGGTGCAGCTTGACCGTGGTGGCGTCATCACGCTTGACGGCGCTGACGCGGCCGACCTGCGCGTGGGTGAGCGTGTGCGCATTGAAAACAACCGCATCTTCCGCGTGGCCCGCCGCGAGGGTGGCCTACACTACGAGCACTCGTAAACCTGTCAGCGAACGCACAAGGACCGGGAAAGGCATCATGGTTATGACACCGCGGACTCGTAGCTACTCCTTCAAGGATTAGTCCGCCGCGCCTGCAAGTTTTTCCCCTCCTTGTTCGATCCAAAGCGCGGCTCACCCCCGCGCTTTTTTGTTTTTCCGAAAGACTCTCATGATCAACATCACGCTGCCTGACGGCTCACGGCGCGAATTCGAATCCCCCCCGCGTGTTGCCGATGTCGCTGCTGCCATTGGCCCCGGCCTTGCCAAGTCGGCCTTGGCCGGCCGGGTCGACGGCAAGCTCGTCGACACCAGCCACGTCATCAACGCCGACGCCACGCTGTCCATCATCACCGAGCGTGACGTCGACGGCCTGGAAATCATCCGCCACTCGGCCGCGCACCTGCTGGCCTATGCCGTCAAGGAGCTCTTCCCCGAGGCGCAGGTGACGATTGGCCCGGTGATCGAAAACGGCTTCTACTACGACTTCGCCTACTCGCGCCCCTTCACGCCCGAAGACCTGGCCGCCATTGAGCAGCGCATGTTTGAGCTGGCCAAGAAGGACGAGCCTGTACTGCGCCGCGTGCTGCCGCGAGACGAGGCCGTGGCCTACTTCAAAGGCCTGGGCGAGCACTACAAGGCGCAGATCGTGGGTAGCATCCCGGCAGACCAGGACGTCTCGCTTTACCGCGAAGGCGCCTTCGAAGACCTCTGCCGTGGCCCACACGTGCCCAGCACGGGGCGCTTGAAGCACTTCAAGCTGATGAAGGTGGCGGGAGCCTACTGGCGTGCTGACCAGGCCAACGAACAGCTCCAGCGCATCTACGGCACGGCCTGGGCCACGAAAGACGAGCTGCAAGGCTACCTGCGCATGCTCGAAGAAGCCGAAAAGCGCGACCACCGCCGCCTGGGCCGCGAACTTGACTTCTTCCACATGGAAGAAGCAGCGCCCGGCCTCGTGTTCTGGCACCCCAAAGGCTGGACGGTGTGGCAGCAGGTCGAGCAGTACATGCGCGCGGTGTACCGCGACAACGGCTACCAGGAAGTCAAAGGCCCGCAGATCCTGGACAAGAACCTGTGGGAGAAAACGGGCCACTGGGAGAACTACCGCGACAGCATGTTCACGACAGAGAGCGAGAAGCGCGAGTACGCGCTCAAGCCGATGAATTGCCCCGGCCACGTGTTGATCTTCAACTCGGCCATGCGCAGCTACCGCGACCTGCCGCTGCGCTACGGCGAGTTCGGCCAGTGCCATCGCAACGAGCCCAGCGGCGCGCTGCACGGCATCATGCGCGTGCGTGGCTTCACACAAGACGACGGCCACATCTTCTGCACCGAAGACATGATCCTCGACGAGTGCGTGGCCTACACGGCGCTGCTACAGAAGGTCTACCGCGACTTCGGCTTCAACGAGATCATCTACAAGGTGGCCACGCGGCCGGCCAAACGCGTGGGCTCCGACGCGCTGTGGGACAAGGCCGAGTACGCGGTGATAGAGTCGCTGCGACGCTCGGGTTGTGAGTTCATCGTCTCACCCGGCGACGGTGCCTTCTACGGTCCCAAGATCGAGTACACGCTGAAGGACGCATTGGGCCGCCAGTGGCAGTGCGGCACGATGCAGGTTGACTTCAACACCGCCGAGCGCCTGGGCGGCGAGTACGTCAC
>JANMMH010000804.1:0-2166 GCA_031373055.1 Rubrivivax sp.
GAAGCGCCCGGTGACGGGCCTATCCAGCAGTTCCTGAGCGAGACCGCGCGCAGCTTGGGCCTGTGGCTCATCGGCGGCACGCTGCCCTTGCGTACGACCGGCACCAAAGACCCCGCGCGCGTGCTCAACAGCTGCTGCAGCTTTCGGCCCGACGGCATGGCGCTGCCGCGCTACGACAAGATCCACCTTTTCGCGTTCGACAACGGTCGCGAGCGCTACGACGAAGGCCGCGTGCTGCAAGCCGGCACGCAGCCGCTGGCGCTGCAGATGGGCGTGCTGCGCGTCGGTCTGTCGGTGTGCTACGACCTGCGCTTTCCCGAGCTCTACCGCGCGCTGATGCAGCCGCCGTGCGACCTCATCGTCGTGCCTTCGGCCTTCACCTACACCACCGGCCGCGCGCACTGGGACTTGCTGCTGCGCGCCCGCGCCGTCGAAAACCAGTGTTATGTGCTGGCCGCCGCGCAGGGTGGCACCCACGCTAACGGCCGGCGTACGTGGGGCCACAGCCAGCTCATCGACCCCTGGGGCGATATCGTCGAGCTCTTGCCGGAAGGCGAGGGTGTGGTGATGGGTGAGGTGGATGCCGCGCGCATCCGAGACGTGCGCGTGCAGCTGCCCGCGCTCACGCACCGTCGTTTGTAGTTGCCGTAAGTCATCTTTTCTTTAACGCTCGAAGTAATCTGCATGTCCACCTTGAACGTCAACGGCCAGGTGCGCACGCACAACGCCGAAGCCGACACGCCACTGCTGTGGGTGCTGCGCGAACAACTCGGCCTGACCGGCACCAAGTACGGCTGCGGCGTCGCGTTGTGTGGCTCGTGCACGGTGCATATTGACGGCGCGCCGGTGCGCAGCTGCGTGCTGCCGGTGTCTGCCGTGCAGCCGGCGCAGAAGGTCACCACCATCGAAGGCCTGTCGCCCACCAGCAGCCACGCGCTGCAAAAAGCTTGGGTCGCTAACGATGTACCGCAGTGTGGTTACTGCCAGAGCGGCATGTTGATGGCGGCGGCCGCACTGCTGCGCAGCAAACCGCGGCCGAGCGACGCCGACATCGACGCCGCGAAGACCAACATCTGCCGCAGCGGCACCTACAACCGCGTGCGTGCGGCCATCAAACAAGCCGCCGGCGACCGCACCAGCGCGGGCCTGGACATCATTCATGTGGTGAGGAGCGCGTGATGGAACTCAACCTGAACCGACGCGAATTCCTGGGTAGCGCGGCCGCCGGCTCGCTGGTCATAGGCTTCCCGCTGCACGCCGCCGCACAAGGCAGCGCCATGCCCGCCGAGATCAACGCCTGGGTGGTGGTGCAGCCCGATGAGCGCGTGATCATCCGCATCGCCCGCAGCGAGATGGGCCAAGGCACGCTCACCGGCCTGGCCCAACTCGTGGCCGAAGAGCTGGAATGCGACTGGGCGCGCGTCAGCACCGAGTACCCGACTCCCGGCCAGAACCTGGCGCGCAAACGTGTGTGGGGCAACTTCAGCACCGGCGGCAGCCGCGGCATCCGCGAAAGCCACGACTACGTGCGCAAAGGCGGTGCGGCCGCACGCATGATGCTGGTGCAGGCAGCGGCCAATGAATGGAAGGTGCCGGCCAGTGAGTGCACGGCAACACTTGGCGTGGTGAGCCACACCGCCAGTGGGCGCAAGGCGAGTTACGGCCGCTTGACGGCGGCCGCGGCGCAGCTCACGGCACCGACCGAGATACCGCTGAAGGATCCCAAGGACTGGAAGTTCAGCGGCAAGCGACTGGCGCGGCTTGACACCGTGGAGAAGACCAACGGCAAACAGGTATATGGCGCCGACTTGCAACTGCCTGGCATGCTCAACGCGGCCATCAAGGCCTGCCCCGTCTTCGGCGGCAAGCTCAAGAGCCATGACGCGGCCAAGGTCGCGGGCATGCCCGGCGTCAAGCGTGTCGTGCCGGTGGGCGACAACGCCATCGCCGTGGTGGCCGACACCTGGTGGCGCGCCAAAAAGGCGCTGGACGCGCTACCGATCGAGTGGGACTTCGGCAAGCATGCCGGGGTACAGCAGGCGGCGGTGAACGCCATGCTCAAAGAGGGCCTGGAAGCCGACAACGCGGTGGTGGGTAACAGCAACGGCAACGCGCGCGAAGCGCTGGCGGGTGCGGCGCGCAAGGTCGAGGCGGTGTACAGCTACC
>JANMMH010000187.1:0-6911 GCA_031373055.1 Rubrivivax sp.
AGCGGCGCCAAGCGCGAGGTCTACGCCACGGGCATCCGCAACTCGGTGGGGCATGACTTCAACCCCAAAGACGGCACGTTGTGGTTCACCGACAACCAGACCGACGGTATGGGCGACGACATCCCAAATGGTGAGATCAACCGCATCACCGCCAAGGGCCAGTTCTTCGGCTACCCCTGGAAGCAGGGCCGCACGCGCATGACCGAGCACGGCTACGACAAAGACCCGCTGCCGGCGAACATCACCGACCCACAGGTCTACACGGTGGCGCACGCGGCTGACCTGGGCATGAGCTTCTACACCGGCAAGATGTTCCCCGCGAAGTACCAGGGCGGCTTCTTCTCGGCCCAGCACGGCTCGTGGAACCGCACCACGCCGGTGGGCGCGCAGGTGCTGTTCACGTCACTGAAGGCTGACGGCACCGCCGACAAGACGGAAGTCTTCGCCCAGGGTTGGCTTGACAGCAACGGCCTTTACCGCGGCCGCCCGGTGGACGTGGCGGTGATGAAGGACGGCTCGATCCTCATCAGCGACGACTTCGCCGGCGCGCTGTACCGTGTGACCTACACGGCGCCTTAAGCGTCAAGGCGCGACCGCAAAGACCGGCATCGTGTGCGGCTTCGATGCCCTTATCGTTGCGCACCTGCGCCGGCCCACCTCGGGCTGGCGCAGGTGTTTTTATGAGTCCTGATGATGATGCACCTCCGTCCAAGCCTGCTGGTTTGCGTGCTGGCCTGCCTGAGCAGCGCCGGCCAGGCACAGACACGCGACGCCGAAGCCGGCCGCGCCAAGGCGCAGATGTGCGCCGTTTGCCATGGTCCCAGCGGCGTGTCCAACGCCCCTGACGCACCGCACCTTGCAGGCCAACCGGCGATCTACCTTGCGGCGCAACTGCGGGCCTACCGCAGCGGCGCGCGCGCCCACGAAATCATGGCCGTGATGGCCAAACCATTGAGCGACGATGACATCTCCAATCTGGCAGCGTGGTACGCCTCCATCCGCATCGAAGTGCAACTGCCGCGCTGAACAGGCCCTGACGACGCTGTGCGCCGCGATGTCGCTGGTGCTGGCGCATACCCTGACGCATGCGCAGCTGGTCACCGAACGCGTGGTCATCAGTGCCAGCGGCGCCGAGCAGCGTGTGCTGGATGCGCCCATGGCCATCGGTGTCGTTGACACCGAGCAGCTGCGTGCGGCTGGGCCCATGGTCAACCTGTCGGAAGCCTTGGCGCGTGTGCCCGGCATCAATGTGGCCAACCGCAGCAACTACGCGCAAGACCTGCAAATCTCGTCACGCGGGTTTGGTGCGCGCGCGAGTTTTGGCGTGCGCGGCATGCGGCTCTATAGCGACGGCATCCCCGCCAGCGGGCCTGATGGCCAAGGCCAGGTCTCGCACTTCGACCTGGCAGGTGCGGCACGCATCGAGGTGCTGCGTGGGCCCTTTTCAGCGCTGTACGGCAACAGCTCGGGTGGTGTCATCTCGCTTGTTAGCACAGCACCGAAGGAAGCCCGCTGGTCGCTGGATGCCGATGTTGGCAGCGACGGACTGCGCCAGTGGCGCGCCGGCGTGGCCACGCCACTGCCCGGCGGATTTTCGCTGACCGCCCAGCTCGGCCGCTTTGAGATCGACGGCTTTCGGCCACAAAGTGCTGCCCAGCGCACGTTGGGGAATATGCGCCTGGGCTGGCAGGGCGAGCGCGACCGCGTGCTGCTGGTGGCCAACGCTATGGATCAACCCGCGCAGGACGCACTGGGCCTGACGCGCGCGCAGTTCGACCTCGACCCAATGCAAACCACCACCCAAGCCTTGCCACAAACCGCACCCGGCCAGGCCGACCGCTTCAACACCCGCAAGAACACGCGCCAGCAGCAGATGGGCTTCACCTGGCGCCACCGCTTTGACGACGCCGGCGCGCTGGCCGAGAGCCAGCTGGCTTTCTACGGCGGCACACGCGCCGTGACGCAGTGGCAAGCCATTCCGGTGGCCACGCAGTTCAACGCCGCCAACCCCACGCTGACCGAACGCCAGCCCGGCGGCGTGATCGACTTCGATCGCCGCTACGCCGGTGTCGACGCCCGCCTGGTCTGGCGCTGGCAACTTGCTAACGAGCGAAGTGCACAGCTTGTGGCCGGCATCGCCGTCGACCAAAACGATGAAGACCGCCGCGGCTTCGAGAACTTCATCGGCACCGGTGCCACTCAGCTGCTGGGGGTCACTGGCAAGCTGCGCCGCGACGAGCGCAACCGCGCCAGCACGCAAGACGGCTACGCGCAAGGCCAGATCGAATTCGCGCCGCGCTGGGTCGCCACCCTGGGCCTGCGCAGCGGGCGCGTGGCGTTTCGCTCCAGCGACCACTTCGTGAGCGGCAGCAATGGCGACGACTCGGGCGCGCTCGACCACGCGTACACCAACCCGGTCGCGGCCGTGCAGTGGCGCGTGAGCGATGCGCTGGCGCTGCACGTCAGCGCCGCGCGCGGCTTCGAGTCGCCGACGTTTGCCGAGCTGGCCTACCGCAGTGACGGCGGCAGCGGCTTCAACAGCGCGCTCAAAGCGCAGCGCAGCCGTCAGTGGGAGCTGGGCGCCAAGTGGCGCGAACCCGCGCTAGGACTGACGCTCGATGCGGCAGCCTTCAACGCACGCACCGACGACGAAATTGGCGTGGCCAGCAACCGTGGCGGGCGCAGCACCTTCCGCAACGTCGGGCGCACCGAGCGCCAGGGCGTGGAGCTCGACGCACGCTGGCGCATCACGCCGCAGTGGTCGGCGCAGGCCAGTGCCAGCTGGCTAAGTGCCAGCTACCTCGACAACTTCTTTGTCTGTCGCGCGGTGCCCTGCATCACGCCCGACTTGCCGGTGGCGGCGGGCAACCGCATCGCCGGCACGGTGCCGCGATTTGGCTACGCCGAACTGGCCTGGAAGCCGCTGGCCGGCGTGGAATTCGGCGTCGAGGCCAAGGGCCAGGGGCGCATTGCGGTGAACGACGTCAACAGCGACTTCGCACGTGGCTTTGGCTTGGTAGCGCTGCGCGCGCGCTGGACGATGGAGCTTGGCGCAGGCGCGCTCGAGCTGCTGGCGCGCGTCGACAACGTCGCCGACCGACGCGTGGCCGGCAGCGTCATCGTCAGCGAGGGCAACGGGCGCTTTTTCGAGCCGGCACCGGGCCGCACAGGCCTGCTCGCATTGCGTTACAGCCAACGCTTCTGATAGGGCTCAAGGCCTGCGTCGCCGGGCCGATACAGCCGAAGTGACACCACACACCGACCCGCGCCCCGCTGCGCGATTGACCCCATGGCTGCCGCTCGTGCTGACAAGCTGTGCCGCCGCCTTGCAGGCCCTGGCGTCATGCCACGCCGCCAGCCTGGACGTGCAGGTCACAGGCAGTGATGGCAAGCCACTCGCCGAGACCGTTGTCTTCCTCGAGTCGCCCGAAGCCCGGGCCGCCACGCGGCCGATGTCGGGTGTGGACGTGGCGCAATCGATGCGTCGCTTTACGCCGCGCTTGACCGTGGTCACGGTCCACACCGCCGTGATGTTTCCCAACATGGACAGCGTGGCGCACAACGTCTACTCGTACTCATCGGCGAAGACGTTCGAGCTCAAGCTCTACAAGGGCAAGCCGGCCAATCCGGTCTTGTTCGACCGTCCCGGCATCGTCGTGCTCGGCTGCAACATCCACGACAAAATGATTGCCTGGGTGCTGGTGGTGGACACGCCGCACTTCGCCATCGCCGACGCCAACGGCCAGGCGCGTTTTGCCGACGTGCCCGCCGGCAACTATCGGTTGCGCAGTTGGCACACGGCGCTGCCGGTCGGTGCGGCGGCATTGGAGCAGTCGCTCACGTTGGGCAGTGGCGCCGCAACGGCCGCTGTCAAGATGCCGCTCACGGCGGGCAGTTGAACGTGAACACGCAGCGTGCATCCGCCGCGCTGGCGCTGCTGCGCGACGAGAGCGCGGCACTCGCCAGGGCGGCGTGGCGTGGCCTGCTGCCACGGCGCCTCTCGGGCCGCATTGCGGCGGTGTTTCTGGTGCTGTTGCTGATCCTGCAGCTGCTGTCGCTGAGCTCGCTGCGCACGCTCATCAAAGCCAACGCCGAAGCGCAGATGCAGCGTGAGCTCGACGTCGCCGCGCGCATCTGGACGAGCGAACTCAATGGCCGCATCAACAGCGTCGCGCTGGGCTCTTCCCTGCTCGCGCGCGATGCCGGGTTTGTGCAGGCAGCGGGGATGCGCGATGCGCCCACGATCGAGTCGGCGCTGGAGAGCCTGGCCGGGCGCATCGATGCCGGGCTCAGCGCGGCGGTCGACACGCAGGGCGCGCTGTTGGCCGTGCACCCAGCGGATGACGCTGCCGCACGACGCAGCCTGCAGCAAGTGGTCACGGATATGCACCCGCAGCACCCGCAGCGCCCGCAACAGCTGCGGTCTGCGGTCACGCTATTGGGCGTGCAGCCCTACCTGGTGGTGAGTTCACCCCTGCCGCGCCAGATCGGTGGCCATGTGCTGATGGGCTTCGCACTTGACCGCGCATTGCTCGACAACGTGCACCACAAGTCCAGCGCCCATGTGGCGCTGCTGAGCACACAAACCGACGGCAGCATCGTCGTCGTCGGCAGCACCTTGCCGGCAGTGCAGCACGCGGCGCTGTCAGGCGGGTCAGCCCAAGGCGAGCGTGTGGTGCTTGATGGGGAAACCATGGTCGTGCGCCGCGTCAGGCTCACCGACCAGGCCTCGGCCCACGTGCTGCTGCTGGGTTCGATCGACGAGGCCATGAAACCCTACCTGGCGCTGCAGCGCGATCTCTTGTGGATCACGCTGGCTGGCCTGGCCTTGTTTGCGCTGGCAGGCAAGTACGTTGCCCGCCGCGTGACCACGCCGTTGCGCTCGCTCGTTCGTGCCAGCGAGCGGCTGGGGCGGGGCGACTACGAGCTGGGGCTGCAACACCTTGAACGCGAGGACGAGGTCGGCGAGCTTGCGCGCGCCTTCGACCACATGCGCGTGAACATTGCGGGCCATCAGAAAGAGATCCGCCAGCTGGCGTACTGGGATCGACTCACCGGCCTGCCCAATCGCGCGCAGTTCCGCGCCGCGCTGCAGCAGGCTGTCGATAGCGGCCAGGCCGGCGCGGTGGCCATGCTGGACCTCGACCGCTTCAAGCATGTCAACGACGTCATGGGCTTTGCCTTCGGTGACCTGCTGCTCAAGGCCGTGGGTGAGCGACTTGCGGCGCAGGTGCTGCGGCCGGGTGACATGGTGGCGCGGCTCTCGGGCGACGAATTTGCGCTGCTGCTGCCCTGCAGCGACAGCGCACAGGCGCTGGTCGTGGCGCAGCGCATGGCGGCGGCACTGGCGCTGCCCTTGACGCTGCAAGAGCAGACCGTGGACCTCAGCGCAGGTATCGGCATTGCGTGCTGGCCGCTGCACGGCACCGACGCTGACGTGTTGCTCAGCCGCGCCGAAGTGGCGATGTACGCGGCCAAGCGCAAGCTCGCCGTGGCCTTGCTCTACGACCCCGCCATCGACAGCGGCAGCGCCGAAACCTTGTCGCTGTTGTCCGAGCTTCGCCGTGCGATCGAGCACAACGAGCTACGCCTCTTCTTGCAACCCAAGATGGCCCTGCATGACGGCGCGATGGTCGGCGCCGAAGCACTGGTGCGGTGGATGCATCCGCAGCGCGGCATGGTGCCGCCCATGGAGTTCATACCGTTTGCTGAGCAAACGGGATTTGTGCGACAGCTCACCTTGTGGATGCTCGAGGCCACGGCAAGCCGCTGGCACGCGTTGAGCGCGCTTGGCCTGCAGCGGGTGTCGGTAAACCTGTCAACACGCGACCTGATGGACCCGGACTTGCCCGAGCGTATTGCCGCCATCCTGCGCCGGCACGCCGTGCCGGCTACAGCCATCTGCCTGGAGATCACCGAGAGCGCCATCATGGACGAGCCTCAGCGCGCCGAGGCGACCTTGAATGTGCTGGCTGCGGCCGGGCATCGTTTGTCCATCGACGACTTCGGTACCGGCTATTCGAGCCTGGCGTACCTGAAGCGGCTGCCGGTGCACGAGTTGAAGATCGACAAGAGCTTCGTCATGAACATGGAGCATGACGTGGCCGACGCCAAGATCGTGCGCTCGACCATCGACCTGGCGCACAACATGGGCCTGGAAGTGGTGGCTGAAGGCGTTGAGAACCAGGCCGCCTGGGACGCGCTGGCGCTGCTGGGCTGTGACGAAGCGCAGGGCTACCACATGGCCAAGCCGATGGCAGCCACCGAGATGGCGGCGTTTGCGGCAGGCTGGAAAACCAGAGCGCCGGCGCCGGCGCCGGCCACGGCGATATCACTGCCAAAAGTCGGCCAACTCGCGCGACCGACCGAACCCTGCGCCTCCTAGAGTTTCGGTTTCACCGCCTTCGCATCGAGCGCCCGACCGCATGACCTGGTTCACCAAGACGCCCTTGTCGAAACCGCACCAGCAACGCACATTCGTGGTGGCGCTGGCATGGGCGTTCCTTGCCTTGGCCATGCCTACAGCTCAGGGGGCTGACGGCAAACTCGTGCTAACGGGCGGTGTAAGCAGCATCGACGGTGCTGCTGGCGGTGGCCTCACGCCATGGGCGCTGATCGCCAGCCATGCCAGCGCGGGGCAGTGGGGCGCCACTGCCTTCGCCACGCGTGCGGTGACCCGCGACTACGCGCTGACGGCCAAAGGCGTGGCGGCGGCCTGGGACGACCGTTTCGAGCTTTCGCTGGCTCACCAGGACTTCAATGCGGCGGGCACTGGCGCGGCATTGGGTGTGCCGGGGCTGCACCTCAAGCAACTCATCGTCGGCGCGAAACTGCGCGTGGCGGGCGAGGCTGTGCTCGACAGCGACACCTGGATGCCGCAACTGGCGCTGGGCGTGCAGCGCAAGCGCGTC
>JANMMH010000294.1:0-4442 GCA_031373055.1 Rubrivivax sp.
CCCGCATATCCACTTGACACAAACAACGGAATATCGTCGTCAAACGGCTCCGAAAGGGGTGAAGTGAACACGGGAGCAGCGTCACCAATGTTGGTATAAAGCTTGTAAGTGATCTTATCCCCGTTAAGGTTCACGCCTGGGCTGTCCGCACCGGTGAACCAAGCACCATTAAAGACAAAAGGGATCCTGATTAGCAACCAACCTCAGCCGCCCGAATGGCGACCCTGGTCGTCGATTTCGTCCGCACTGCAACCCACGCCAACCTCTTCAAGATGATGCTCAGATCGAACCGCCGATTGAATCGGTACTGGAACTCTGCAAGGTAGCGATGGGCGTACTTGGCGAACTTGATCGCGTGGTACGTGCCGCTCATGGCGGTCTTCAGATTGCCGATGGTGGTGTTGACGGCCTTGAACTGCTTGAGCGTGACGCTGGCTTTGCCGCCACCCGTGATCACGCGCTCGTGCACCCCAGCGCCTTCGGCAGCGACGAAGCACGCCAAGCCATCCGAGACCACCGTCAACGGCCGTGCCAACGATCGATCGCAGAACTGCGCCAACGCCGTCTTGGTGAACGGCAGCTGCGCCAGGCACACCAGCACCGCCTGGCCAGCCTCGTTCGTTTGCACGGCGGCAACGAAGGGCACCTTGTTCTCCGAGCCCCGTCCGACCTTTCCGCCGCTGAGCTCGCCACCCAGGTAAGCGTCGTCGACCTCGACTCGCCCTGTAAGCCGGCGCGACTCCTCGCGCTGGCGCATGAGTTCCATGATCTTGTGCTTCATCAGCCAGGCCGTGGGGTAGGACACCCCGATGTCACGCGACATCGCCAGCGCCGACAAGTTCGTCTTGGCCTGGGTCAGCAGATGCATGGCCAAGAACCACTTGGGCAAGGGCAGCTTGGTGGACTCAAAGATCGTGCCGACGATGAGGCTGCACTGATGACGGCAGCTTACGCACTGCCGGTACAAAAGCTGGCCGCGACGGAACGACGTAAAGCCACCCGTGCCGCACGCGGGGCAGACGAATCCATCAGGCCAGCGCCAGCCGATCAGGGCGTCCTCGCACTGCTCGTGCGTGCCGTACTGCTGAAAAAACTCCGGCAACGAAAGCCCCGGTTGAAACTGCACTCGGTTCATTGGCATGACAGGCCTCCTGTGTGGGTAGGCCTATCGTTGCACCGAGGTAGCTCATAGAGTGAGCTAGCTGAGGTTGGTTGCTAATCAGGAAAGGGATTGTGCTCGTGATGGGTGCTGAATCGACTGGTGCGCCGGTCCCGCTGGTCAGACCCGTAGCGAGAAAAATAGGGCCGGATTTGGGATTGTAATTAGGTGTCGCCACGTCTGTATGAAACCAGCTCCCGATGGAATTGACTCCCAGATCTGTGAATACAAAACCGTTGTAGGGGGCGTTGAAGTAGGCAGTCCCAACCCCGAGGTCATCGAAGTTCAGCACAGCAGCTTGAGCGCCCGCTGAGGCGGCGGCGACAGCGACCGCTCCTAGGCACTTTTGTGCAGCGTGTTTCATGTTTAGGTTTCCGGGGATGCGGACGATTTCTTGGACTACCTGGAGGGTAGTTCATGTATTCATACGAGGACCGGCTTCGAGCCGTGCAGCTCTACATCAAGCTGGGCAAGCGCATTGGCTTGACCATTCGCCAGCTTGGCTATCCGACGAAGAACGCGCTCAAGACCTGGCACCGCGAGTACGAGCAGCGTCTCGACTTGCCCGCCGGCTACGTGCGCCAGCCTAGGTACTCGCAGGCGCACAAGGAGCTGGCCGTCGCGCACTACCTCGAGCACGGCCGCTGCATTGCGGCGACGATCAAAGCGCTGGGCTATCCATCGAGATCATTGCTGTCCGCGTGGCTTCAAGAGCTGTATCCGCAGGAGCGCGCGCGCGTTGTTGGTCGATCCCAGGAACTGGCGCCTGCAGCCAAGCAGTCTGCCGTCATCGCCTTGTGCCTGCGACCAGCAAGCGCGCAGGCGGTGGCTGAACAGCTGGGTGTGTGTCGTGGCTCGCTATACAAGTGGAAGAATCAGTTGCTTGGCCACGACGCACCCGCATCCATGAAGCGCCAGCAAGACGCCCCGGCAAGCCCTGATCGAACCGAGCTGGAACAGCAGCTCGAGATGCTCCTGCGAGACATCAGGCGCCTGCAGCTCGAGAAGGATCTGCTGAAGAAGGCGAATGAACTCTTAAAAAAAGAACTGGGCATCGACCGGCAGCACCTGACGAATCGGGAGAAGACGCTGCTGGTTGATGCCCTGAGACCGACCTACACGCTGACGGAGCTGCTCTACGAAGTGGACCTGCCACGCAGCTCCTACTTCTACCATCGGGCACGGCTCGAGGCGGCCGACAAGTACGCCGACGTGCGCCGGGCCATGACCGACATCTTCGAGAGCAACTACCGCTGCTACGGCTACCGGCGGATCCACGCCTCGCTAAGCGACCAGTCCGTGAACATCTCGGAGAAGGTTGTGCGGCGTCTTATGAAGCAGGCGTGCCTGGTCGCCGCAACGAGCAAGCGTCGTCGGTACGGCTCGTACATGGGCGAGATCAGTCCGGCACCCGACAACCTGCTGAACCGCGACTTCAGCGCCAGTGCACCGAACGAGAAGTGGCTCACCGACATCACCGAGTTCCAGATCCCGGCGGGCAAGGTGTATCTGTCGCCCATGATCGATTGCTTCGACGGCATGGTCGTCAGCTGGTCGATCGGCACGCGGCCGAACGCCGAGTTGGTCAACACGATGCTGGACGCGGCCATCGACAAGGTCACTGCCAGTGGTGATCGACCCGTGGTGCACTCCGACCGTGGCGGTCACTACCGGTGGCCAGGCTGGCTATCTCGGATTGCTCAGGCCAACCTCGTGCGTTCAATGTCCCGCAAGGGGTGCTCGCCAGACAACGCCGCCTGCGAAGGCTTCTTCGGTCGTCTGAAGACCGAGATGTTCTTCGCGCGAGACTGGCTCTCCACGACGATCGAGGAGTTCGTCGCGGCCTTGGACGCCTACATCCACTGGTACAACGACGCACGGATCAAGATCTCACTCGGCTTCCGCAGCCCTGTCGAGCACCGCAGGAGCTTGGGGATCGCCGCATAACCAGTCCAAGATTTTGGCCGCACCCCCGGGGTGCTTCGCCATCCAACTGGCGCGATCGCCCTTGAAATCGCGCCTTGCCTCCAGCGAGGGGGCCGTGATATTCTAGTCAGCATGACTAGAAAAATATCAGCCTTGCCCATACCGACCGAGCAGCCGCCGCGCGGTCGCTGGCGCCTTCAAGACGCCAAGGCGCGATTCAGCGAACTCGTGCGCATGGCGCATAGCGATGGGCCACAGCACGTCACGTTGCACGGCCGCGAGGCGGTGGTGGTTGTCGACGCAGACGAATTCAATCGCATGAAGGGCGCGCAAACCGGCGAGTTGCTGATCGAGGCTCTGCAAGCGTCGCCCCACCGCCAGATCGATATCGAGCCAAGCCGTTCTGCAATGCCCGTTCGCGCGGTCAAGCTGTGAGTGGCTGGCTGCTGGATACCAACGTTATATCGGAGCTGCGTCGACCGCGCCCCAGTGCGCGGGTACGAAGCTTCATTGCGAGCCAACGGCTTGAAGACTTGTTCGTCAGCACCGTCACGTTTGCCGAGATCCGCTTCGGTATCGAGGGAGTCGGCGATCCGAATCACCGTTCCGAGTTGACCGACTGGCTGCTGCACAGAGTGCGGCCCATGTTCGATCAACGCGTCCTTGAGGTTTCCGAGGATGTCATGTTCAAGTGGCGTCTTCTCGTCGAAGACGGCCGCAAAGCCGGTCACACGTTCTCACAGCCCGATCTGAACATTGCGGCAACAGCCCTGCAACACGGGCTGACAGTCGTGACCCGTGATACCGGTGACTTCAAACTCGCGCGAGTCCCGCTCTTGAATCCGTGGGTTGACGAGTCGTCATGACTTCGTTCCCCGCCAGCCCAGCGGCGAGGACGGCGACTCAACGGACTTCTGCAGACCCCTGCAGCTGGCGCTGGTGCGCGTCGACAGCCAAGAGCAGGCTGAGGCGGTGCTCCCTGGCGACCTCCTGCCAGGGCAAGCCGGTCAAGGCGCCTTCCAGCGCCCACAGCAGGTTCAGCAACGCATTGGCGCCGGTGGCCTTGACCTGGTGGTAAGCGGCGACCGAGCCGAGCTGCCGAAGTTGCTCGACGCTGACGATGCCGGCGGCGGCGAGCATCGCTTGCGATTTCGGGCCCAGGTTCCGCAGTCCTTGGACCTCTGGGCTGAACGTCTTCATGCGTGACTCTCTCACCAACCGCGCCGGGTGCGCCGTCCGCAAAGCACCCGACACATCAGAGGCTCAAGGGTGAGCGGCTGGCCATCCCATCTTGAACCGGGGCGGTAGCCGAGCCAGTCTTGTGTCCACGACAACTCTGTCATGGACACGATGGAAC
>JANMMH010000307.1:0-2791 GCA_031373055.1 Rubrivivax sp.
GTGACGGGGTTCCCGGCGGCGTTTATCGGCGCGTTCTTCGCCGGCTCAGTCTTGATCGAGACGCTCTTTTCGCTCGACGGCCTGGGGCTCTTGTCGTACGAGAGCGTGGTGCGGCGCGACTACCCAGTGGTGCTGGGCAGCCTGTACCTCTTCACTTTGATCGCGCTGGTGGTCAAGCTGGTGTCGGACGTGCTGTACACGGTGGTCGACCCGCGTGTGCAGTTTGGCGCGGCTGGAAAGTAGTGAACAAACCATGACGATGAAAGTAACGCAGCGATGAGCGCCGTTCTAGACCCCCCACTGGCTCCGCAGGCAAGTGCCGCAGCTGCGGCGACGCCGATGTCGCCCAACCAGCGCGCCTGGGCCCGCTTCAAGCGCAACCGCATCGGCTACATCTCGCTGTGGATCTTCGGCGTGATGCTGGTGTTGACCACGTTTGCCGAGCTGCTGAGCAACGACAAGCCGCTGGCCGCACGCATCAACGGCCAGTGGAGTGCGCCGATGCTCGCCAACCCGAGCGAGAAATCGCTGGGCGGTGATTTCGCCACGCCCACCGATTGGAAAGACCCGTTCATCAATCAGCTGCTGGGCAAGAGCGGCAACATCGCGCTATTCACGCTGAACCCGCATTCGGCCGACTCCATCGACTACTTCGACCCGGCCTTGCAGCCTGTGGCGCCCAGCCAGCGCAACTGGTTGGGCACCGACTCCAAAGGCCGCGACATGCTGGCGCGGCTGGTCTACGGCTTTCGCGTGAGCATCTGGTTTGCGCTGGCGCTGACATTCGCCGGCACCGTGCTAGGCATCCTGGCTGGCGCCATCCAGGGCTACTTTGGCGGCAAGGTCGACCTCTTTGTGCAGCGCCTGGTGGAGATTTGGGGCGCCGTGCCTGAGCTGTATTTACTCATCATCTTCGCGTCGATTTTCAACCCCTCGCTTTTGTTGTTATTGGTGCTGCTCTCGCTGTGGGGCTGGATGGGTTTGTCCGACTACGTGCGCGCCGAGTTCCTGCGCAACCGCTCGCTCGAATACGTCAAGGCCGCGCGCGCTTTGGGCCTGAGCAATGGCCAGATCATCTGGCGCCATGTGCTGCCGAATTCACTCACGCCGGTGATTACGTTCCTGCCGTTTCGCATGAGCGGCGCGATCCTGGCGCTGACCTCGCTGGACTTCCTGGGCCTGGGCGTGCCGGCTGACACCGCCTCGCTCGGTGAGCTGCTCAAGCTCGGCAAAGAGAACCTCGACTCGTGGTGGATCATCGTGCCGACTTTCCTGGTGCTGGTGGTGACGATGCTGCTGCTGACCTTCATCGGCGACGCGCTGCGCGATGCGTTTGACACGAGGAAGTCTTGATGAGCTCGCTGCTTGAAGTTCAACACTTGAGCGTGCGTTTCGGTGCCTCGACGGTGGTCAACGACGTCTCGTTTTCTATTGCCGCCGGCGAAAAGTTTGCGCTGGTGGGCGAGTCGGGTTCGGGCAAGTCGATCACCGCGCTGTCGGTGTTGCGGCTGGTCGACGCGGCCGTGACCATGGGCGCCATTCGCTTCGAAGGTGAAGACCTGGTGGCGGCGACTGAAGCCCGCATGCGCGGTCTGCGCGGCAACAGCATCGCCATGATTTTTCAAGAGCCGATGACGGCGCTGAACCCGCTCTACACGGTGGGTAACCAGATCGGCGAAGTGCTGGAGCTGCACGAAGGCCTGAAGGCTAACGCCGCACGTACACGGGCCATCGAGCTGCTGGCGCGCACCGGCATCCCCGAGCCCGACAAGCGTGTGGACGTTTATCCGCACCAGCTCTCCGGCGGCCAGCGCCAGCGCGCCATGATCGCCATGGCGCTGGCGTGCCGGCCCAAGCTCTTGATCTGCGACGAGCCCACCACCGCGCTGGACGTCACCATCCAGGCGCAGATCCTGGCGCTGCTCGACGAGCTGCAAGCCGAGATGGGCATGGCCATGCTCTTCATTACGCATGACTTGAACCTGGTGCGCCGCTTCACGCACCGCGTGGGCGTGATGGAGCGCGGCAAGCTCGTCGAGATGGGGCCAACGGCGCAAGTCTTTGCTAGCCCGCAGCACAGCTACACCAAGAAGCTGATGGCCAGCCGGCCGCAGCGGGTGGTGCAGCCGGTGCCGGACAGTGCGCCGATCCTTGTGCAGGGCAGGGATGTGCAGGTCACCTTCCCCATCCCCGCAGGTTGGTTCAGGACGCGGCATTTCGTCGCGGTGCGCCAGGCTACGCTGACGCTCAAGCGTGGCGAGACGCTGGGCATCGTGGGCGAATCGGGCTCGGGCAAGACCACGCTCGGGATGGCCTTGCTGGCGCTGCAAGACATTGCCAGCGGTTCGATCGAGATGGCCGGCGAGCGCATCGACAACGCCGACCGCGCACACCTGCGGCGCATGCGAAAACGCATGCAGGTGGTGTTCCAGGACCCGTTTGCTTCGCTCTCGCCGCGCTTGACGGTGGGCCAGATCGTCGGCGAAGGTCTGGCCTTGCATCGCAGCGAGCTCAGCGCTGCCGAGCGCGACGCGATGGTTTTGGCCATGCTCGAAGAGGTGGGCTTGTCAGAGCGCCACGGCGTGGCAGGTGTCCTGCAGCGTTACCCGCACGAGTTCTCGGGCGGGCAGCGCCAGCGCATCGCCATCGCGCGCGCGGTGGTGCTGGCACCTGAAGTGTTGGTGCTCGACGAGCCGACCTCGGCGCTGGATGTCTCGGTGCAGCAGCAGGTGCTTGCCATCCTGGCCGAGCTGCAACAGCGCCACGGCATGAGCTACATCTTCATCAGCCA
>JANMMH010000336.1:0-1662 GCA_031373055.1 Rubrivivax sp.
TGTCGCGGATGTGCACCGGCGGCGGCAAGAAGCCCACGTCTTGCGCAAACTTTTTGCGCACGCCTTTGATGCGACCGAGCAGGTCGCCCGCGCTGCCCGACGCGCGTGATTTGTCGACCAGTGCAATGAGCCGCAAACCGACTTCCAGGCCCAGCGTGTCCACCGGCATGAGGTCGTCCCAGCTGGCTTCGGCATTGGCCAGCGGCGCGTCGTTTTCAGCCGCCCTGCCCTTGGGCCGCGCGGCTTCCTCCTGCATCTTCTTGTGCCGCGCCCAGGCCATCAAGCCGATGCCACTGGCCATCAGGAGGAAGACGAGGTTGGGCATGCCGGGAATGAGCCCCAGCGCGCCGACGATGCCCGCCGCAATGCCCAGCGACTGCGGCGAGTCGAAGACTTGCGTGCGGATCTGCGTGCCGATGTCTTCGCTCTTGCCCACGCGCGAAATGACCATCGCGGCGGCCACCGAGATCAACAGCGATGGCACCTGCGCCACCAGCGCGTCGCCCACGGCCAAAAGCACGTAGGTCTCAGCCGCTTTGGCCGCGCCCATGTTGTGCATCAGCATGCCGATGCAAAAGCCGCCGACGATGGTGATGAAGAGGATCAAGAGGCCAGCCATGGCGTCGCCGCGCACGTACTTGCTCGCACCGTCCATGGAGCCGAAGAACTCGGCCTCGTCGCCGACTTCCACGCGGCGGCGGCGGGCTTCTTTTTCGTCGATGAGGCCGGCGTTCAAGTCGGCGTCGATGGCCATCTGCTTGCCGGGCATGGCGTCCAAAGTGAAACGCGCGCCGACCTCGGCGATGCGCTCGGCACCCTTGGTCACCACGATGAAGTTGATGACCACCAGGATGGCGAAAACGATCAGGCCGACCGCGAAGTTGCCGCCGATCAAGAAGTGCCCGAAGGATTCAATCACCTGCCCGGCCGCACCCGGCCCGGTGTGGCCGTCCATCAGCACCACGCGCGTGGAGGCGACGTTGAGCGACAGGCGCAACAGGGTCGTCACCAGCAGCACCGAAGGCAGCGCGGCGAAGTCCAGCGGCCGCACCATCTGCGCCGCGACCATCATGACGATGAGCGCCAGCGCGATGTTGAAGGTGAAGAGCACGTCCAGCACGATGGCTGGCAGCGGCAGCACCATCATGGCCAGCATCATCACCACGAAGAGCGGCAAGGTCAGCGCCTTGGCCGCACGCGCTTGCGGGCCCAGCACTTGGTTGAGGTAGCTCATCAAGCCGTTCATGCGTCGGCCTCCACAGGCATGGCCTCACCCGGGTCGAGCTGCGGCGGCACCACGGGTTTGGGCGGCGATGCCAGCAGCGCGGCGCGTTGCGCACCGCCGTTGCGCAGCTGGAAGACCCAGGCCAGCACCTGCGCCACAGCGCTGAAGAGTGCCGTGGGGATCTCTTTGTCGATCTCGCCGTGGGCGTACAGCGCGCGCGCCAGGGGCGGGGCTTGCAGCACGGGCACGCCGGCGTCTTTGGCGATGTCGCGAATCTTCAGCGCCAACAGGTCGGCACCCTTGGCCACCACACGCGGCGCGCCCATGCTGGCTTCGTCGTACTTCAGCGCCACGGCGTAGTGCGTCGGGTTCATGACCACGAGGTCGGCGCCGGGCACGGCGGCCATCATGCGGCGGTTGGCCATCTCGCGCATACG
>JANMMH010000341.1:0-4560 GCA_031373055.1 Rubrivivax sp.
GACATCCTGACGCTGGGTCTGCGCGCGCATGGCGTGGGCCTTGAGCGCCATGATGGACAAACGGTCGACCATGCTGCCCGCCGTTTCGCTGTTCAGCCGCGCGCCTGGTGGCACGGTGGCCTGTGGCGCGTCACTGCGCGCGGAAGCCTCATCGACCAGGCCCAGGCGCACCAGCAGCAGCTCGTCCACGCGCTCGGTGGCGTCGTTGCGCGACTGGTTGTAGCCGTCGATGGCGCGCTTGTTGGCGGCGATCTCGGACGGCGCGACCTGCGTGCGCCGCGCCAGGTCTTCTTCGGCCCACAACAGGCTGTTGAAGCGGTGGTTGGCCTGCATCCACGCGGCCAGCGGGTCGTCTGCGGCGTTGGGCTCGACTTGCGGCCAGCCCGCAAACGACAACAGCAGGTCGTGTCGGGCCATGATGTCGGCAGCGCGCGGCAGGGGCAGTGTCATAGCTGAGTGGGCGGCACCAAGTGCGATGGGAGAATGCGCGCCGATTATCCCAGCCATGTCCACGCCCACCCGCCCCTTGATCGTCAGGCTTCGCAACTGGGTCGGAGACGTGACACTGGGGTTGTCGACGCTGCAACGCTTGAGTGACGAGGGCTACCACCTGCAACTCATCGGCAAAGCCTGGGCGCGTGACTTGCTGGCGGGCCATGGTTGGACCGTGCATGTGCTGCCCAAGACTTTGCGCGAGCGCGTGGTGCAACTGCGTGGCTTGCGCGCGCAGGCGCTGGAGCTCGACCCGGGGTTTGGCTCGCGGCTCAACGCGATCGCTTTCCCGTATTCGTTCTCCAGTGCGTTGGAGATGCGCCTGGCCGGCTTGCGTGCCATCGGCCACGCGCATGAAGGGCGCGGCTTGCTGCTTGTGCGCAGCGTGGCGCGGCCACACGGACACCCCAAGCGCCATGAGCTCGAGGTCTATTGGCAACTCGGCAGCGCCCTGCTCGGCAGCGACGCACCGCTGCCCACACGCATCGACTTGAGGCCTTCGGCGCAACACCAGGCCCAGGCGGCGGCTTTGCTAACGGGCTTTGGCATCGATACCGGCTTCATCGTCATCTGCCCGTTTGCGGGCGGCACGTTTTCCGGTCAGGACAAGACCTGGCCCGAGTTTTCGGGTTTCGCCGCGCAAGAGCTGGCGACGCTGGGCCGCCGCGTGGTGATCTGCCCCGGGCCGGGCGAAGAGGGCCTGGCGGCGCAGCACTTCGCCGGGGCCACGCTCTTGCCGGGCGTCACACTGGGCACCTACGCCGCGCTTTTGCGAGCCTCGGCACTGATGATTTCCAACGATACCGGCCCCGGCCACATGGCCGCAGCGGTGAACACACCGCTGGTCTCGGTGCTGGGGCCGAGTGATCCCGCGCAGTGGCGCGCCTGGGGGCCCAGCGTGCGGATCGTGCAAGGCCAGCGCGACTGGCCAGCGCGTGGTGACGTGATGGCGGCGGTGAGCTTGGCGCTGGCATCGCAGCGTCAGCACACTTGACACGTTAGCTACCTCACCCTGTTAGGCGGAGGGAGCAAAGACCGGCTTGTCCCAACCAAAGAACGTCAACACCTCAGCACGCCGCGCCAGCGTGTCGGCCTCACCCAACGCCATCAGCTCGCGTGTGTACGGCGCTTCAAAGAGAAGGTAGCTCGCCAGCGCCGCACCACGCGCGTCGCTGCCTTGGCCGCTGACGCCCACGCCACGCAAGAGCGCGCGCACGGGTGCGGGCAGGCTGGCCTGGTGGCGTGCGGCGATGTCGTCCAGGCGCTGCGTGGGGGCGATCACCAGTGCATGCATCGGCCGCAGCGGTGTGCCCAGCTTGGCTTCGTCGGGCAGCAGCGACAAGGTACGGTTGATGCGTTCGAACCGCTCGACGTCGGTGGCCAAGGCGTCCAGGAAGATGCTCGACAAAGCATGCCCGGCAATCTGCGCCAGGCTCGGGTAACCGGTATTGCGCACCTGACGGCCAGGAGGTTCTTGCATTCGCCCGGCGCCAATGATGAGCACACGCTGTGCACCCAAGTGGATGGCCGGCGACAAAGGCGCCGTCTGGCGGATCGAGCCGTCGCCGTACCAGCCGAGCTGGCCGTCGTGTTCCACCTCGGTGGACGGGAAGATGAAGGGAATCGCCGACGACGCCAGCAGGTGTTTGTGCGTCATCACGGCCGGCACGGCCAGGCGCTGCGTGCGTGTCCACGGCGGCGCGTTGCCGGCCGATTGGTAGAAGGTGAAGTGCTCGCCAGTGCTGTAGCTCGAGGCCGTCACGGCCAAGGCCTGCAGGTGGCGCTTGGCCAACATCTCGGGCAAGCGTTCCAGCGGCACCAGCCGATGCAGAAGCTCGGCCAGCGGCTTGTTGTCCAGTAGCGAGCGCGGCCGCGCGCGGCGCCAGCGCGCGATTACCCAGCCCAGCGAAAGCATGGTCAGCCATTGCGCACCCGAGCGGATGACGCCGAGCGAATCCGAGCGGTAGACCTGCTCAGCGGTGAAGTTCTCCCACACCTGCGCGACCATCTCGACGCCGGCGTCAAAGCGGTCGGCGCTGCACGCCAGGGCTGCTGCGTTGATGGCACCGGCCGAGGTGCCGCAGATCACGCCGAATGGGTTGCGTCGCTTGGCGCTGTCGCTGGCATGTTGCCGGCGCAAGACGGCGATGGTGCGCAACACACCGACCTGGTAGGCCGCGCGTGCGCCGCCGCCGCTCAAGACCAGGCCAGTCAGGGGGGTGTCGTACATGCCCCGACTTTAGGGGGCGCCGGCAGCGCCGCCCAGCCGGGGAAAGCCGGTGGGCGTGATCAAAGCGCGATCAGTCGCGCTTGTCGTGGCCCTTGCCGTGACCTTTGCCTTCACCTTTGCCATGGCCGCGGTCGTGCTTGCGATCATGGTCCTGGTCGCGGTCATGGCCGCGACCCTGCGCTGGCGCCATCACATGCTGGTGATACCAGCGCTCTTGCACAAAGTGCACCGGCACGCCACACGCGCCGTAGCGCCCGCAATGTTTGCCCCAGTTCTTCTGGTGGCCGGGTGGCACCCACATGTAGACAGGCTGCATCGGCGCGGCCTGCACAGGCCGCGCGATCCACACCGGCTGCGGCGCCATCAGCACCGGCTGCGGGTAGCGGCCGATGTCGACGCGGCCATACACGCCAGGCTGGCTGATCTGCACCGAGACACCGACGTCCACGCCGGCCTGTGCGGGCAAGGCGATCGCGGCGAAGAGGGCCCCAGCGGCCATGAATTGACTGGGCTTCATGGTGTTCCTTCGTGGGTGGGAAGCATGGTGCAACGCGCCAGCAGGCCATCTCGATGTCAAGCCAAGCCCTTTGCTACAAAGGCTTTCATTCGTAGACCACACGTGCACCACCACCGCGCGCGATGCTGCGGCAGCGCATCAAGGCTTCATCACAAGGCCAGAAACGCGCCTCGTCGCCCAGGTCGATCTGCGCTTGCGCGTCGTGCCGCCACAAGTACAGGCGCAGCGGCAAGCCTTGCTTCAAGCTGCCGTGCTCGCTTTGCACTTCACGCGCGGGCCAGGTGCGCAGCACGTCGTCGAGCGGCGGCAAACCGGCGCGCACGTCCAGGGCGAGGTAGCGGCCGAAACGCGCGCGCGCGCCGGGCAGCGTCCAGATCTGGTTGATGTTCAAACGCAGGCCGCCGTTGAAGCGGTCGGTCTGCACCTTGCCTTGCACGATGAGCAATTCGTCTTCGACCAAGTGTTCGCGGTGCGCCTCGATCAGCTCTTCGCTGGCCACCGCCTCGATGGCCTCGCTGCCGTCGTCAAGCTTGAAGATCACGACCCGGCCACGCTGGCCGTTGACGATGCGCACATCACTCACGATGCCCGCCAGCAATTGCGGCTCTTTGCTGTCGGCCAGGCTGGCCACTGGGGTGCGGCAAAAGCGCCGCACTTCGTCGGCAAAGGCGTCAAAGAGATGGCCCGAGAGAAAGTAGCCGATGGCCGCCTTCTCCTGCATCAATTTCTCGCGCACGCCCCAGGGTTCGGTGGCCACGAGTGCAGGCTCTTGCGTGCTGGAGCCATGCGCGTCACCGTCGTCACCGCCCATGTCAAAGAGGCCACCCTGCACGGCGTTGGCCGCCTGCGTATCGGCCCACTCAAACGCCAGCGCCACACTCGCCAGCAAGGCCGCCCGGTCGCCATGCAAAGCGTCGAACGCACCGGCCTTGACGAGCGCTTCCACCGCACGCTTGTTGACGTGTTTGCGGTCGACCCGCGCGCAGAAATCGAAGAGGCTGCGAAACGGCCCGCCACCACTGCCGCCGCTGCCTTCACGCGCCGCCACGATGGCTTCCACCGCGCCCTGCCCCGTGCCTTTGATGGCACCCAGGCCATAGCGCACGCGGCGCTCGGCCACGGGCTCGAAACGCCAGGTGCCGGTGTTGATGTCGGGCGGCTCGAAGCTGATGCCAAAGAGCCGCGCGTCGGCCATCAAGGTCTTGAGCTTGTCGGTGTTGTCGAGCTCGATGGTCATGTTGGCGGCGTAAAACTCCGCCGTGCAATAGACCTTGAGCCAGGCCGTTTGATAGGCCAGCACCGAGTAGGCCGCCGCGTGGCT
>JANMMH010000356.1:0-1618 GCA_031373055.1 Rubrivivax sp.
GGGACGCGGCACGCCGTGGCGTGGGCGCGCACAGCGTGTGGATCGATTTCGAGGGCGGCGCCAGCGCCACGGCGGTCTACAACGGCTATGGCGGCTTCTCCACAAAGGACTTGTGCTTCGACATCTCGGAGTGGGGCCAGCGCCAGCCGCCAGGCCACGGCTCAAAACCGCTAACGCCGATATTGAGCGCATCCCAAGCGCTGCAAGCCAAGCAGGCCAGGGCGCGTGGCGCGATCCCTGACGATGCGCCGCACCAGCCCTTCTTCGGCCTGGCGCTGGTGAGCTGCGAGCGTGGTGACATCCGTCAGTCACCACAAGGCCTGCTGGTGTTTGATGCGGCGGGCCAGCGCGAGATCGTGCTGCCCACCGAGCAAAGCCCGCGCGACCTGGTGCTGGACGAGTGGCAGGCGGCCATCAGCGGCGCGGCCGAGCCCCTGCACAGCGGCCGCTGGGGCCTGGCCAATCTTGAGCTTTGCCTGGCCGCGCTGGAATCGTCGCGCATAGGGCGCGAGCTCACGCTGCATCACCAAGTGGCGGTTCGCGACGGGCTTTAGTCAGGGTGTTTCCCAAGGGGTTTGCCTTGACATGCCCGGCCTGCCTGCCTACATTCCTGTATCGCTATACGGACCATAGTTCCGTATAGAAGAACACCAACGACTGCCCCACAAACCATGGCTGAAGCTGCTGTACTGACACCACCCACGCGCGCGGCCGCATTGCGCGACTGGTTCAGTTGGAAGGGCGTGATCATCAGCCTGTGCGTGGCCTTCACCATCTACATCGCGCTCATCCCCCTGGGCTTCCTGCTTTGGCAGAGTTTTTTCACGCCGCAGACGGCCACCAAAGCCGCGCAGTTCACCTGGGGCAACTACATCACCGCCTACACCAGCAGCGACACCGCACGCCTGTTCTGGAACTCGGTGCGCTTCGCGGTGGGCACGGCCTCGCTGGCCTTCTTCATCGGCGCCACGCTGGCGTGGATCAACGAGCGCACCAACACGCCGTTCAAGTCGCTGTTCTTTGCGCTCTCGCTGATCCCGCTGGTGATCCCCGGCATCTTGTTCACGGTCGCCTGGATCCTTTTGGGCAGCCCGAAGATCGGCATCATCAACCTAGTGCTGATCTCGCTCTTCAACCTTGACGGGCCGGTCTTCAACATCTACTCGATGTGGGGAATGATCTGGGTCGACGGCCTGCACTATTCGCCGGCGGCGTTCTTGCTGATGACAGCCGCCTTTCGCGCCATGGACCCCTCGCTGGAAGAGTCGGCCATGATGAGCGGGGCCAACGTGTTCCAGGTGCTCTGGCGCATCACGCTCAAGCTGGTTTGGCCCGCGATCTTTGCCACCTTCTTGATCCTGTTCATCAAGGCGATCGAGTCGTTTGAGGTGCCCGCACTTCTGGGCCTGCCGGTGGGCATCCACGTCTTCACCTCGTCGATCTACCAGGCGGTGCACCGCTACCCGAGCCAGATTGGCCTGGCGTCTTCGTATGCGGTGACTTTGCTTGTGATTACCACCGCCGGCATCTACTTCATCTCCAAGCTGTCCAACAGCGGCTCGAAGTACGCCACCATGACCGGCAAGGGTTTTCGGCCGCGTCAGATTGACCTCGGCCC